>NZ_JBGQOG010000008.1:0-197606 GCF_052113705.1 Phaeovulum sp. W22_SRMD_FR3
TCCGTCTCGTCATATCCACACTCCAGTTCCTTGGTCACGATCTTATCTTCGTGTCCACGAAACCGGCAGCAGCTCATCTCGGCGATTAGCATACTGCTGGTGACGGGGCCGATCCCGGGAACGGAACGCAGGATCTTGACCGTCGTAGCCAATTGCTCTTCAGAGGCCATGGCCTGCTCAATCCGCACCTCCAACTCTGCAATCTGGCGATCGAGAAGGTCTTTCAACTCGGCGTTCATGGCATCGAACATATCCGCCGATCCCAGCTTCCCATGCGCCTTAATCTGCGCCAGTAGCCGTTTGCGTGTCTCGATCAGATGCCCAGGCTTTGACGTCAAGGCCCTGACAAGGCGCAGCTTTTCATGTGGCAATACGCGTCCGGCATCCGGTCGAAACATCATGAACCGCGCGATGAGCTCCGCGTCGATCCGATCCGTCTTGCCTCGTGTGCCCCGGCTCACGGCGAATGCCTTGATCTGGGCAGGTGGCAATTGCCGGGTCGCGATCCCGGCAACGTCGAGGGTGGACCACAACCGCCATTCCTGCCCGCCAGTGGCCTCGAAGCAAACGAGTGCGTCCCGTTTAAGAGCGCGTTGAGCGACTTGCTCGTGACCTTCAACCTTGTTCGGCAGCCGCGCGCGCTTGCCTTCTGGCAAACAGTAAATATCCAACCAATCGCGGCTGACATCTGTACCGATGATCCTTGCCTGTGATAATTTGCTCGTGCTCTCTTCCTTCTGCGCCGCGGTCCAGACCGGCCGCTTTCAACTGTTCGAGACTATGAAGAGAGACGGTGCTGGCTCGCTAGAAAACGTGGTCAACGCCACAAGGCTCAGACGCCAAACACCGTCCCGTCACCAACCTTGGCCAAGGTCGGTGACGGGGCCAGAATAGCAAATCAGAAATACAGAAGGGTCAGGATTGGTTCTGGATCAAAGTCAGGACAAGACCGTTGCGGCGAGCATGAACGCGGAGCAGGAGGTTTCCGGGCACGGGTCGTATCGGTTGCAGAAGATCGTGGCCATACTGATGCTGGACCGCGCGATGCTCCAAGACGTGATCCGGCGAAAGCTCTGAAGCACCGCCGCATGCACGCACTGGATAGGGGGATGTGCCGCGATGGGGCGGTGGGGCGGTGTCGATCCGGCAGGCTCGTGGGGCCATCGGGTCTGACCGTTCGACGCTCCACTGCCAATCCCGCCGCACCGATCAGGCTGCCGTGGCGAAGCGGATCCGGGAGATCTGCGAGACGCCTGTGCGGTATGGTTACCGACGGGCTCACATTCTGCTGGATCGCGAAGGCTTGGGCATCAATGTCAAGAAAGTCTACCGCATTTACAGGGAGTTGGGGATGCAGCTCAGGCATAAGACGCCCAAGCGACGTGTAAAGGCGAAGCTGCCGGATGATCGTGCTGAGGCCGTCGGCCCGAACGAGGTCTGGGCGATGGACTTCGTGCATGACCGACTGGCGACGGGCCAGAAGGTGCAGGTTCTGACGGTAGTCGACACGTTCTCGCGCTATGTCCCGGTGCTTGACCTGCGCTCGGCTACCGCGGCGAGGACGTTGTTGCGACGCTCGACCGGGTGTGCCGAACGGCTGGCTATCCCAAGACGATCCGCGTCGGTCTGGGCAGCGAGTTCGTCTCGCGCGACATGGACCTCCGGGCTTGCCAGCGCGGGGTGGTCCTTGACTTCTCCCGGCCCGGCAAACCGACGGACAATGCCTTCATCGAAGCCTTTAATGGCCGGTTCCGGGCGGCATGTCTGAGCCCGCACTGGTTCCTCACCCTTGCGGACGCGGCCGAAAAGCTGGAGGCTTGGCGCAGATAGGTCAACGCGGAACGGCCACACGGCGCAATCGGCGCCAAAGTGCCGATCGTGCTGACGAAATCAGGGGGCGTCACCAGTCCGTCACCCTGAGCGCCGCCGGAAAACTCTGCCTTCCGGCGGTCCAACGTTGGAGGAGCGGATCAATCTGCTGCGTCACCCCAATCTGTCGGACAGCATCTGCAATCGACTTGCCGTGACCTTGCAGCACTTCAACCTGCCGTAGATTCAGCACGATTTCTTCGGGTTTGTCTCTCCTTCCAGCCATCTCTGGTCTTTCTGAAATGGGATCATACGGTCCCAGTTGATGGACCACCTCAGTGGGGGCACTTCACAACGCCATCGGAGCTGGCACTGCAAACTCGAAAGCCGCTCTTGGCAAGATCAATCGCCAATACGCCAATCTCAGACATGGGTGCCTCCCTCATTTTGGGTCCAACGAAATCACGTTGGCACATTCGGTGCCGTGGGGGGCATCCGCCGCATCAGTTCACTTCGCGCCGTCAGCGGTTGTCCGGGGTAGGTTGCGCCGTTGAATACACCTGCTTGCGGAGATCGATATCTTGCAACTCCGCCGCGACGGCGGCCACAATCCGCACACCGGGATCTTGATGCAACAGCGTCCCCGCCCCCCGATCCCCCTGCAGCAGGTTGAGCGCGTCAAACCAGCGGGCCGGAAAGCAGGCAGGTGCCTGTGGGCCCGATGCACCCGCAGCGCAGGCCGCATGGTCCGGACCGCAAGCCGCCACCACTTTGCGCAACAGGTCCGGCGTCACAAAGGGCATGTCAGCGAGCGCGATCAACAGCCGTGTCGCCCCGGCCGCGCGTGCCGCATCAAGCCCCGTCCGCAGACTGTCGGATTGCTGCCCCTGACAGAACACGGGCGTGACGCTTTCGGGCAAGAGGGCTGCCTGCGCCTGGTCCCGCAGAACGGCAAAGCAATGATCGGCACCCGAGGCGGTGAGGGTCTGCGCGCTGCGGCTGAGCATCGGCATGCCATCGATCAGCGCCTGCAGCTTGTCCTCTGCTCCGAACCGCGTCGACCGGCCCCCCGCCAACAGCACCGCGATCAGGCTCATTCTGCAGCAGCCACGATATCGGCCAGCACCGAGATCGCCAATACGCGCGGATCCCGGGCCGCCGGGATCAGCCCGATCGGGCCACGGATCCGGCTCAGTGACGGCGCGGGCACGCCCAGTGCGCGCAACGCCTCCAGCCGCCGCGCCTGTGCCCGGCGGCTGCCCTGCGCCCCGATCCAGAAGGCCGGGCTTTGCAATGCTACCTGCAACAGCCCCATTTCACGATCGTGGTCGTGGAAAAACAGCGCCACCGCGCTGCGGGCATCCAGCTGCGCCGGATCGATCTGCGACACCTGCTCTACGCCAAAACCACCCGCGCGCGTCAGATCGGCAAAGGCCTGCGCCTCTGCTCCTGTGCCCACCACAAACACCTGCAGATCCGGGCGCAGATCCACGACCGGCAGGCCGGCACAGGCAAAGACCACCTCTTCGCGCGCCGCAATCCCGGCCAGCGCCTGCCGCAGGACCGTTGTGTTCCGCAGCGGCATCAGCGCCACTTCGATGCCGCTGCCACAGGGCAGTCGAATATCGAAGAACGGCGAGTTCTTCCCATAGAGCAGCCGCCTGGGGCGCCCGCTCTGCCAGACCTGTGCCGCATGTGCCCTGAGATCGCCCTCAATGCAGCCCGATGACAGATTGCCCACCATCGCACCGTCCGGCGTGAAGGCCATCATCGCACCATGTGGGCGGTAGAAGTTGCCATCAATCCCCACGAGCATCGCCAGAACGCCCCCGGCCGGGACCAGCGCCGCAAGCACCGGCGCCGCTTCACGGGCCGGAATCTGCCAGCGCAGCGCACGGGCGGTCTCAGAGTGCAAAACGTCCAGCTTGCTCATCACAGGCTCCTGCAATCTGCCCCGCCCGGCCTGAACGCCGTGCGGGGCAGGCTATAATCAGACGAAATCGACGTCATTTACCATAGGCAAAGCGGTGATCCGCTTGCCCGTGGCCGCAAAGATTGCATTGGCGAGGGCAGGCGCCGCGGGGGGTACGCCGGGTTCCCCTACCCCGGAGGGTGGGGCGTTTGAGGGCACGATATGCACCTCGATCGCGCCGATATCCGCCATCCGCAGCGGCTCATAATCGGGAAAGTTCGACTGATCGACGGCACCTTCCGTCAGGGTGATCGCATCGCGCATCGCGTGACCGACGCCATAACCGATGCCGCCCTCCATCTGCGCCCGGATCATGTCAGGATTGACCGCGATCCCGCAATCCACCGCGCAGGTGACTTTTTCGATTTTGACACCCGCCTCAGCCGAACCCGAAACCTCAACCACTTCAGCGACATAGGTCCCAAAGGATTTATGCACGGCGATGCCCTGCCTGCGCCCCTCGGCCACGGCACCCCAGCCCGCCTTTTCAGCTGCCAGTTTCAGGACGCCGGCAAAGCGCGCCTGTTCCGCGCTCTGCGTCAGATAATTGAGACGGTAGTCGACCGGATCGCGCCCCGCGGCCGCCGCGGCCATATCCATCATGCTTTCCATCACATAGCCGGTATGGGTGTTGCCGACCGAGCGCCACCACAGAACACTGGTCGCCGGGGCGATGTCGGTCAGACCGATGGCCAGCCCCGGCAGGCTGTAGGGGGTTTCATGCACCCCCTCGACCGAGGTTGAATCGACGCCATCCTTGACCGCGAACCCCTCCATGAAGGTGCCCTTCATGATGGATTGCGTGGCGATGCGGTGATCCCAGCCGACAATCTTGCCCGCAGCATCGAGGCCCACCCGCACGCGATGCGCGGCAATGGGGCGGTAATAGCCGCCTTGAATGTCATCCTCGCGCGACCAGACCAGTTTGACCGGACGGCTGCGGTCGGTGATCGCAAAGGCCAGCGCCGCCTCCACCTGATAATCGGCATCGGCATTCGCGCGCCGCCCGAAAGAGCCACCGGCAAACATCGTGACGATCTCGATCTTTTCCATCGGCAGATCAAAGATCTTGGCCATCGCCCCATGCGGCACGGTTGGCATCTGACAGCCGTCATGCAGCCGGATGCCCCCTTCAGCCGTGGCCTCGATGGTGCAGGTCATCGGCTCCATCGGCGCATGTGCCAGAAGCGGGAAGTAGAAGGTCTGATCCAGCACCTGCGCTGCGCCAGCGATCAGGGCGTCCACTGCGGCCTGATCGGCGCCGTTGACATTATAGGTTGGCGCCGCCGAAACCGCGGCCTCAGCCTCGGCGCGGATATCTTCCGAACTGCGACTTTCGGCGGCGGTATTGTCCCACTCGATCGTCAGCGCATCGCGGGCCTGCAAGGCGGCCCAGGTGTTTTCGGCATAGACCGCCACCGCCACCTTGTTCGGCAGGGCAGCCGCCCGGATAAAGCCCTTGATCGCTTTCGCGCCGCTGTCATCAAAGCTGGCGACCAGTCCGCCACGACGCGGCGTGCGGGCCAGCACCACGACCATCTGATTGTCGAGCTGCATGTCCATTGCGAATTTTGCCCGGCCATCGATCTTGACGGCGGAATCCTTGCGCTTCGTCCCGGGATTGCCGATCAGGCGGAATTCGCCCGGTTCTTTCAGTTTCGGCTCGGCAGGCGCCGCCAGCGTCGCGGCCAGCGCCACGAAATCGCCCAGCGGCGCGGTTTTGCCCGCCCCGGTCACCTGACCCTCGACGATATCCAGCCCTGCCGCATCCACGCCCCAGGTCTGCGCCGCCGCCGCAATCAGCACGGCCCGCGCCGCCGCCCCCGCAGAGCGGTACTGCATGAAGGAATTGGCCATGGCGGTAGAGCCGCCGGTGCCCTGCAGCGGCCCGAAGAACAGGTTGTTGTAGACCGCCGGGTCCGAGGGCGCGAAATCATAGTCGATGGCTTCCATGCGCACGCCCAGCTCTTCGGCGATCAGCGTGGTCAGCCCGGTGGACGGGCCTTGGCCCATTTCGAAATGTTTGATGATCGCGGTCACCTGACCATCGGCCCCAATTTTGACAAAGGGGTTCAGCTGAGCGCCTTCTGCGGCCCCCGCTGCCAGGCTGCCATCGGGGCGCAACCCGACAACAAGAACCGCGGCGCCTGCCAAGGCACCTTGCAAAAATCCGCGACGTGTTGAGGAAAGGGTCATGGCTCAGGCCTCCAGAATTTCAGACGCCCGCACCACGGCGGAACGAATACGCTGATAGGTGGCACAACGGCAGGCATTGCCGTTCATCGCCTCTTCGATCTCCGCGATGCTGGGCTTGGGCGTCTGCGCCAGCAAGGAGGTGGCCTGCATGATCTGACCCGACTGACAATAGCCGCATTGCACGACATCCAGCTCCAGCCAGGCCTGTTGCACCGCCTTGCCGACCTTGCCAAGGCGATCCGCAGCGCCCTCGATCGTGGTAACCTCGGCATCCGCCACATCTTCGATATAGGTCTGGCAGGAGCGGACCGCCTCGCCGTTGACATGCACGGTGCAGGCGCCACAGGCGGCAACACCACAGCCGAATTTGGTACCGGTCAGCTTCAGCTCATCCCGGATGACCCACAAAAGCGGCGTCCCGGCTTCGGCGTTCACCTCGTGGGTCTGCCCGTTCAGTTTGATGACATATCCCATTGGCGCTTGCTCCCTGTGGCTGGCTTCCCCGTGCTGACACTGATCTCACCCCGGGTTGGATAGAATTCCTCTCCAATATGTGGTGACTTCGCACTTGTGCCACTCGCGAAATGCGCCAATTCTATAACTGATCGCGCCACGGCCCAGAGGGCGCTTGCACGGGACCTCGCCGACCGGGCAGACCAGCCCGCCAACGCACCTGAACTGGATGCCTCTCCGATGACGAAAAACGGCCATCGCTACTCGATTGCGCGCCCGCTCCGCGCCTTTTGCGCCCGCCTTGGCGTGTCCGAAGCGCGGATTCTGGCCCGTATGGGGCTCAGCGCGGATTTTTTGAACGGTGACAAGAACGGTGTCGATGCTGCGACGTTCTTTGATATGTGGTCTGCGCTGGACGCGGAACGACCGGCCGGGGAATGGTTGCTGGATCTGGGCCGCAGTGCGGCGCATGGCAGCTTTACCTCCGAGCTTCTGGCATTTTCCTGCAGCCCGACCATCGCGCTCGGCCTGCAGCGCCTGGCGCAGTTCAAACCGCTGGTCGTGCCCTTGCGGCTGGACACCTGCCTGACCGATGATGGCTTTGCCATTCGCTTTCGGGCGCCGGAGAATGGCCCCGACATTCCGGCGGCCATGGCAACCTTTGACGTGATTTTCTTTCTGGAATGCTGCCGGGTGTTTTCCGGCGTTGAGATTGTCCCGCTGCGGGTTGAGCTGCCCGATACGCGCTTTGTCACCCCCGAGATCGGCGCGTTTTTGACCGCCCCCGTCGTGCAGGCCCCCGAGGCCCGGCTGATCATTTCCCATGCGGCCGCCGAGTTGCCGCTGATCTCCGAGAACACCGCGTTCTACGCGCTGATCGAGCAGGAACTGCTCAGCCGTCTGCATGCGCTTGAGACGCCGACCGTCTCGGTTCAAGTGCGCAATATCGTGATCGATCTGCTGCCCTCCGGCGAAGTCTCGGTGGAAGCGGTCTGCAAAATGCTGCGTCAAAGCCGGCGGAGCTTGCAACGCTATCTGAAACGGGAAGGCAAAAGCTTTCAGGCCATCCTGAATGAAACCCGGGCCGAACTGGCGATGGCCTATCTGTCCAACCGCGACCTCAACACCGAGGAAATCAGCTTTCTGCTGGCCTTCCGGGATCCGAATTCATTCTACCGCGCGTTTCAGGACTGGACGGGCATGACCCCGCTGCAGGCACGGGCGCAGTTGCGCGGCTGATCCGGCGTGCTCCTTGGGTGCCGGGCGCCGCAGCAAGAGGTGGAACATTGGTCGCCCACGGTGTCGATCTGCTGCGGGCAGTACAAAGCCTTCCGGCTTGATCCTTTCTCGCTATGTGGCGTTCGAGACTGCGCTATCTGAGGTACGACATTTCAGGTATGTCACGAGAAAGAAATAAGAATTTGAGCGTGTCTGGCTTCACCATGCCCGCATTCCGGCCGGGCTGTTTCCATCGCAGGCATCCATTTCGACCCGCCACCATCCTGATTTGGTGCCCCGCGCGGCACTGGCTGGATCTTTCTGGGGCATGGCCCCTAAGCTGATCAGGTCACAGGACCGGATCGCCCAGATTGAGGCGATTGGCGCTGCGGGCGATTGCTGCGTCAATCAATCGACACGCTTATGTCGCCGCGTCGGAGCCGATTGTGTTGCGCCACACGGCCGAACCGTTGTGCCAGCGCGTCGGTTTTGTCACGTCAACGGGTTTTGGGTTCATTTGTCTGGGCGCAGACGGCTCCGTCGGTCAGTGCCAGCGCATCCTTGGGTTCCCACAAGTCCGGCGGAAGGTCTGCGGGCGACAAGGCGACTGAAGGCGGGCGGATCGCCCAACACTCCAGATTTCCATCAATGCTGAATACGCCCATCGCAGTCCTTATGCGCTGCTGCATGTGCATAAGCTATCGCTTCCTAATGGGCTGCGACGCTTTGAAGCCAGGCCAGAATATCCGCCGCATCGGTGACATCGGCATATTTCTGGTTCATGTCGTAGAGGTTGGCCTCATGCGGTGCCTCGGCCCGGTCGGCGCAGCAGTCGCGGGGCACCAGAACATTGAAGCCCGACTGCACCGCATCGACAACCGAAGCGCGCACGCAGCCCGAGGTGGTGGCGCCGGTGATCACCACAGTATCGGTGCCGGTACCCGCCAGCAGCGCGGCGAGGGTGGTGCCGAAAAACGCCGAAGCGCCCTTTTTGCTGATGATGGCGTCTTGCGGCTGAATGCCAGTGCTGGCGTCGATCTCGACCAGTCGCGAGCCTTCTAGCAGCGCGGCCATGCCGCTGGCCT
This sequence comes from Phaeovulum sp. W22_SRMD_FR3, assembly GCF_052113705.1. Lineage (NCBI taxonomy): Bacteria > Pseudomonadati > Pseudomonadota > Alphaproteobacteria > Rhodobacterales > Paracoccaceae > Phaeovulum > Phaeovulum sp. W22_SRMD_FR3. The sequence goes on from NZ_JBGQOG010000008.1 coordinate 8,734, forward strand.
TTTTCAGCCATGGCAATTTGTCAATTTCGCCCGGATGATAGGCGATGGTTGTGTAGATCACCGGGAAACCGGCGGCGCGGGCAAAATCGGTCAGCTGCCGGGTGGCGGCGATCGCCGGGCGCATGTCGGCGGCGGTGGGGTATTGCGTGTCGGTGAAGCCATAGGTGAAATCCACCACCACGATGGCGGGGCGGGTGCCGCGCGGCACGGGCTGGCCAAAGCCAGCGGCGGCATAGGTCTGGGCTTGCGACATGGGATGCTCCTTGCGAAATGGGCGGCCCCTGGGGCCGCCCGGGTGCCTTAGTGGCGGTCCATCTGCAGCTCTTTCACGACGATATCGCCGTCGATCACCACCGGTTCATCATCGAGGAACAGCGAGCAGCCGCGCATCGGGATATCGAGGTGACAGGGGGTATCGTTCGGCCCGCCCAGCTCGTTGTTCGGCCCGGTCGAGAACATGACGTTGCCGTAATAGCTGCGCGGCTCCATGCCCATGCCGCCGGGGAATTCGCCCGGCACGAAATTGTGCCAGCGCGCCTTGGGGTTCATCCCCCAGCCGACGTGGCTCATGCCAAAGCCGCGTTTGTCGCCAAAAGCTTCCATGTAGGATTTGACCAGCTCTGCCTCCAGCCCGCCGCGGATGTCGGTGACCCAGCCCTTTTCGATCGTATAGGTGATCGGCTCGCGCACATACATGTTCTGCGGCAACAGGATATCGCCCGGCGCCACCACGATCTGCCCGTCAACCCCGTCATCATCGCCGCCGGTAAAGACAAAGCCCGAGGGCCAGTGGTCCCAGCGGCCCGGCTCGTCGGTGCAGGCATATTCGGTGACGGTGGGATAGGTGTTCAGCTTGTAGGTGACATCGGTGCCATGCGGCGAGGTGATGCGCATCACCTTGGCGCGGGCCAGCAGTTCGCCGCCCATCTCGACCTTTTCGCGCAGCTCCTTCGTCGGCAACAGCCGCGCCAGCAGCTCCGGCGGCTCAACCGCGGTCAGGATGCGGGTGCCCGCGGCCTGAATCGCGAATTGCTCGGGCGAGAACAGCAGGAACACGCAGTCGATCAGCATGTCACAGGCCTTGAGCGCCTCGACCGCATCGGGCATCGCGGCAAGGCCGGTCTGGCCGACGGCCCAGCCATCGGTCGGCAGCGGCTGCGGCAGGCGCATGTGATACATCTTTGCCCCCAGCCGCTGACCCGCCGCCATGAAGGCATCGGCATAGTCCAGCCGGTCATGGCCCTGGGTCAGCACGATCAGCTTTTCGCCCTCATGCACGCCCGACATTTTCAGCTGATGCAGACAGATTTCGGTGAAACTTGTGTGGTCCATCGTCTCATTCCCTGATGTTGGGCGCTTTCGGCCCGGGTTTTGGGGGGTGGCGTCAGATCTGGAAATCCATGACCGCGCCGAGGAAACCATCGAGGTCATCCCAGGGGATCATGTGACCGGCACCGGCGACGGTGCGCAGCTCGATATGCGGGGCAAGGCTTTGAAGTTCGGCGATATCCCCGGCTTGAATCACCGGTGCGCCCCCGGCCACGACCAAGCGCATCGGCAGCGTGATCTGCGGCAGATCGGCATGGATATCGTCGGTGTGAAAGCCGTCATAGGCGGTTTTGATCGCGGTATATTGGCAGGTGTGCAGCCATTCGGCGCGCAGGGCGACCTGCTCATCGGTCCATGTCGGGCAAAAGGCCCGCATCTCGGCCGCCGAACAGCCCTTTTGCGCCAGACGGATTGAATCGCCGTACCAGGCCCAGCCCGGCGGATAGGCCCGCCGCCCCGGCCCGCTGACCGGCGGGTCGAGCAGGATCAGCCCGGCAAAGGGCTCGGGGTTCTTGCGCGCGGCCCGGATCGCGGTGCGCGCGCCCATCGAATGGCCCATCACAAAGGGTTTCGTCAGCCCGGCGGCCGCCACCAGCGCAATCGCATCCTCGGCCATCGCATCCAGCGAATAATCGAGATCCCCCGCCTCGCTGAGGCCGCGCCCGCGGACATCCAGCACATGCACGTCAAACCGCTCGGCCAGCCGTTCGGCAACAAAGCCCCAGGTGATGGCCGGAGAGGTGATCCCCGGGATCAGCAACAGCTGCGGCCCCGGTCCGGGATAATGCAGCAGGTGCTGGCGGATGCCGTTGGCATGGACGTGGTAACCGCGGGTCATGGCAAATCCCTTCAATAAGCGCCGGACAGCAAGGTGCCGCCGCCCGGAACGCGGGTGTCGAGATCAAGTGCCTTCAACATCGACCAGGTGGTGGCGATGGCGGCGGTCAGCACCGGCTTGCCCGATTGCGCCTCAACCACCGACACGGCGGGCAGCGAGGGCATCTGCACGCAGGCCGAGAGCACGATCACATCCGCCTCGGCCGTGTTCATCCCGGCGACAATCGCGGGCAGGTTCATCGGGTCATGCGCGGCAACCGCCAGATTGTCCTGAATTTCCAGCGCGCGGTAATCCACTACCTCGAAACCCTCATTGCGGATGTAATCCACCACCATCTCGGTCAGCGGCTTCATATAGGGGGCGACGATGGCGATCTTCTTCGCGCCCATCGCCTTCAGCCCTTCCACCAGCGCGCCCGCCGAGGTCACCACCGGGGCTGCGGCATCATTGTCCCGCGTGACGCCCTGCAACCGCTCGGCCGAGACCGCGTGATAGCCATGCCCCATCGACATGATGGCGACGAGGCAGGCATAGCCCAGCACATCCACCTTGGCGTCGGAGAGTTCCAGCGCGCAGCGGTCCGAGGCGGCATCCATCGCGGCCAGCTCTTCCTTGGTCACATGTTTCATCCGCATCCGCGAGGAATGGAAGGTGAAGCGCTCGGGCGCCACCATCTCGCGGGCTCTCAACAGCGCCGGGATTTCGGTTTCCATGGTGACATTCGAGCTGGGGACGATTTGGCCGATGCGGAAGTTTTTCATTTGGCGACTCTTCGTTGCATGTTTTCCAAGGCTAATTTCATCATCTGAATAATTACAAGAAAAATGTGTGTATGCATACGAATTTTCCGCTGGCCTGCTACGGCCTGCCAAAAATTCGGGCATCGTGATTATGCGATGGGAGCTTGCATGCCAGCGGCCAGAAACCGCACCAGATGATCCAGCATCAGCGTCTCGCCCAGATCCGCGACATGGCCGTCGGTCAGATCTCCGAGGCGGCCGAGGTCATTGAGCATGAACAGATAGGTCCCCACCAAAAACGCCATGCGGATGGAGATGATGTCGCGCGGAATCTGTGGCAGGGCCGCATGCAGGGCGTCGATATAGCGGCGGACCTGCGGGTCATAGACTTCACGGCGCAGGCGCAGGGCATGTTCCTCGGGTTCCGCATGCAGGCGCGCCTGCAGCTGCACAAAGGCCGCGCCACCCGCACTGCTGTATTTCATATCCCATTGCGGCTTGAGATAGGCCTGCAGGATCGCCTCGACTTTCGGCGCGGGATCCACTGCCAGCAGCTCTTGCAGCAGGGTCTGGCGATGCTGCGCCAGGATGGTGCCGCGCCGCCGGAAGACTTCGTCGAACAGATCTTGTTTGGCGCCGAAATAATAGCGGATCAGCGCCTGATTGACCCCGGCGCGGGCGGCGATGTCGCGCATGCGCGCACCATTATAGCCCGCCCCGGCAAAGGCCCGCTCGGCATGATCCAGAATGCTGTCGCGCAGGTCACCGCCGTCTTTGGGGCGGCCGGGGCCGCGGCGTCCGGCTTGGGCCTCCTGCGGGCGGATCGCGTCGGGGTCTGGCTGGGACATGTCCGGGGTGACTTTCGGGGCCTGGCGTTTGAGTGGCACGGGCAGCCTGTGCGGGGGGCGTCCTCACTGCACGGCATCAACATGCGGGCAGGGGGCCAACATTCAGCAGAGTTTTTGCAGCAGCCCGATCAGCGTCTCGCGTTCATCAGCGCTCAGCGGCGCCAGAGTCTCTTCGGTGATCTTCTTCACCTGCGGCAAGGCCTCCGCCAGGAGGGCGCGCCCGGCTTCGGTGGTGGACAGCATATAGCGGCGGCGGTCGACCTGATCGGGCGCGCTGTGGATCAGCCCGCGCGCCAGCAGCCGCGAAATGACGCCTTTGGTTGTTGCCGCATCCATCGCCACCATCCGCCCCAGTGCATTCTGCGACACCGGCCCCGGCTCGGTCGCCAGCCGGTAGAGGGTGGAAAACTGCATCGAGGTCAGCCCGCCGACGATATGTTCACTGAAGATCGTCATGTGGCGCTGATAGGCCTTGCGCAGGATGAAGCCGACTTGCTCATCCAGCAGATAGTCTGCATCTTCGGTCAACGGCGTCATGGTTCTGCTCCTGCTCGGCACCAAAAAAGCACCATCGCGCGGCAAAAGCGATGTTCCCGTCGCGCAAGTTGCGCCGAAATCGCGCATCCGGGCCGCGTGGTCAATGCATCGGGGCCGAAAAGTCGTTTGTATGCCTATTTTTTTGGCAAGCAGCCGCGCAAAGCCGCGATGGCCGGTGGCTCGGCGCGGATTGGTGACAGAAAAATGCTGCATTCAAGACAAATCATTTGTGTGCATCCAAGTTTGACGCTCTCCTGAGCGCGACCGCGTAACAAAAGCAGGCAGCCTTCTGATGAGTCACCGTTTCACGCTCAACGATCATCCCGTCGATCTGACGCCCGATCCGCACCGGACGCTGCTGGATGTGCTGCGGCATGATCTGGGCATGAACGGGCCGAAATACGGCTGCGGGTTGGCGCAATGCGGAGCCTGTACCGTGCTGGTGGACGGGGTTCCGGCGCGCGCATGCGTGCTGCGCGCGGCGCGGGTTGCCGATCGGCGGGTGACGACGCTGGAGGGGCTGGCGGATCCCGAAACCGGGGCGCTGCATCCGGTGCAACAGGGATTTGTTGAGGCACAGGGCGCGCAATGCGGCTATTGCCTGAATGGGATGGTGATGACCGCCGTGGCATTGCTTGAGCGCAATCCGGCACCTTCCGAGGCCGAGATCCGGGCGGGTTTGCGCGACAACCTCTGCCGCTGTGGCACGCATCAGGAAATCATCGCCTCGGTCCGGCGTGCGGCCGAGATTATGGCCTGCAAACCTGCCTCTGACGCGGGGGCCCGGCCATGACGGACCTCCGCGATGGCATTCTCTCGATCTATGAAGAGCCGCAGGGCGAACGGCGGGTCTATCTGCAGATCCGCGCCGGGGCAGGGGTCACCGTTTTTAACGGCCATGTGGATCTGGGGACCGGGATCGAGACCGCGCTGGCGCAGATTGTCGCGGAAGAGCTGGATCTGCCGCTGGATCTGGTGCGCGTGGTGCTGGGCGATACCGCCCGCACCCCGGATCAGGGGCCGACCATCGCCTCAGAAACCATCCAGATCACCGCGATTCCCCTCCGGCTTGCAGCGGCCCAGGCGCGGCATTTCTTGTTGGGGCGCGCCGCGCGGCGGCTGAATGCACCCGAGGAAGGAGTGCAGCTGGTTGAGGGGCGGGTGCTGTGGAAAGATACCTCCGTTGGCCTGCTGGAGATGGTCGAAGGGCTGGATCTGGCCATGCGGCTTGACCGTGAGGTGCCGCTGAAACCGCCAAGCGCCTATCGGATTGTCGGCACCCCGGTGGGGCGGCGCGATCTGCCGCAAAAGGTGACCGCCAATTTCAGCTATATCCACGATCTGCACATTGACGGCATGCTGCATGGCCATGTGATCCGCCCGCCCTATGCCGGGCGCGACAGCGGCGATTTCATCGGTTGCTCGCTGATCGGCTATGATGAGGCTGCGGTGGCGGGCATGGCGGGCCTGGTTGCCATCGTGCGCGCGGGGGATTTTCTGGGCGTGGTGGCCGAAGCGCCGCATCAGGCACAACAGATTGCTGAGGCGCTGCCGGTGCATTGGCGGATGCCGCCGCCGCTGCCGGATATGGCCGATCTGCGGCACAGTCTGAAACAGCAGCCCTCAACGCCCCGCGTTCTGGATGTCGGCGGCGATTTTCAGGCGGGTCTTGCTGCCTGTTCGGTGAAGCTGCAGCGGACCTATCTCTGGCCCTATCACGAGCATGGCTCGATCGGCCCCTCCTGTGCGGTGGCCGACTGGAACAACGGCCAGCCGGTCATCTGGAGCGGCACGCAGAACCCGCATATGCTGCGCGGTGATCTGGCGCAGCTGGTGGATCTGCCCGCCGAACGGCTGGAGGTGCGGCGGTTGCAGGCAGCGGGCTGCTATGGCCGCAACTGCGCCGATGATGTCTGTGGTGATGCTTTGCTGATGTCGCGGGTGGTCGGGCGGCCGGTGCGGGTGCAACTCACTCGGGCGCAGGAACATCTGTGGGAGCCGAAAGGGGCGGCGCAGCTGATGGAGGTCGAGGGCGGCCTTTCCGCCTCGGGCGATATCGGGGCCTATAGCATCGACAGCTGGTATCCGTCGAACCGCGGCCCCAATCTGGCGTTGCTGCTGACCGGGCGGATCTCGCCCGAGCCGCGGCCCTCGGATATGGGCGACCGCACGATCATTCCGCCCTACCGGATCCCGCATAAGCGCATCACCGTGCATGATATGGCCCCCATGGTGCGGGCGGCCTGGATGCGGGGGGTGTCGGCGCTGCCCAACACCTTCGCGCATGAGAGTTTCGTGGATGAGCTGGCGGATGCGGCGGGCGAAGATCCGGTGGCCTTCCGTCTGCGGCATATGGATGATCCGCGCATGGCCGATCTGATGCAGCGCACCGCGGATGAGGCGGGCTGGGAGGCGCGCAGCGGTCCCCGGCTTCGGCGCGAGGGGCGGATGGCTTACGGGCAGGGCTTTGCCTTCGCCACCTATGTGCATGGCAGCTTTCCCGGCACCGCCGCCGCCTCTGCCGCCTGGGTGTGCGATGTGGCGGTGGATACCGAAACCGGTGAGGTGACCCTGAGCCGGGTGTTTGTCGGCCAGGATCAGGGGTTGGTGATCAACCCCGAAGGCGTGCGCGCGCAGATCCATGGCAATGTGATCCAGACCGCCAGCCGCACCCTGCTGGAAGAGGTCAGCTTCGATCAGATCACCCCCACCGCGAAAAGCTGGGCCAGCTATCCGATCCAGAGTTTTGAAGCCGTGCCCGCCATTCGCAGCATGCTGATCGAGCGGCCCGACGCCCCGGCCCTCGGGGTGGGCGAAAGCGCGGCGGTTCCGGCTGCCGCCGCGATTGCCAATGCGATTTTTGATGCAACGGGGGTGCGGCTGCGCGAGGCCCCGTTCACCCCGGAAAAACTGCGCCGCGCCCTGCTGGAGCGGGAAGAAACCTCGGCGCCGCGGTCCCTCGCGGCGCCGGAGCGCAGCGCAGCGGGCTGGCGCGCACGGCTTAGCCTCGGGCCCCGCTGCGCGCGGGCGGCCACGGCCTTGGGCGGCGTGCTGACCCTCGGCGCGGTGGCGCTGCCGTTTCATGCGGCAATCCCGCCCAGTCCGGCTCCGGCAGCGGCCAGCTTTTCGGCCGAGATCCTTGCGCGCGGCCGCAGCGTCTTCGCGGCGGGCGATTGCGCGGTCTGCCACACGGCCGAGGGCGGCATTCCGAATGCGGGCGGGCGGGCGATGGAAACCCCGTTTGGCGTGGTTTATTCGACCAATCTGACGCCTGATGCGGAAACCGGGCTGGGGCAATGGTCGTTCGCGGCCTTTGAGCGCGCCATGCGGCAGGGCGTCAGCCGCGACGGCAAGAACCTCTATCCGGTCTTTCCCTATACCGCCTTTGCCAAGATCGACGCCGAGGACATGTTCGCGCTTTATGCCTATCTGCAAACCCTGCCGCCGGTGAAGGCCGAGACGCCGCGCGCGACGATGCTGGCGCCGGTAAATCTGCGGCCGGTGAATGCGGTCTGGAACGCGATGTTCCACGATCCGGCCCCCTTTGCACCCACACCGACGCAATCGGCAGAGTGGAACCGCGGCAAATATCTGGTCGAAGCGGCGGGGCATTGCAGCGCCTGCCACAGTCCGCGCAATCTGATGGGGGCCGAGAAAACCGGCGCTTCTGCCTACGCGGGGGCGATGGTCGATGGCTGGTGGGCGCCCGCTTTGGCCGGGCCGGATGTGGCGGGGCGCGGCTGGGACGCAGAGGGGCTTTTTGCCTATCTGCGTCAGGGTCATGCGCCGGGCATCGCCAGCGCTTCGGGTCCGATGGGCGAAGTGATCGACAGCCTGACCGCGCTGCCCGATGCCGATATCCGCGCGATGTCGGTCTATCTGGCGGATCTCGCTGCCGCGAAACCTGCCCCCGTCGCAGAGGCGCCAACGCCGGTTACCACCGTGCCCTTGCCGGGGCCGGGGTCACGCCTCTTCCGCGCCGCCTGCGCAAGCTGCCATGAGCCGGGACTGCCCGGCGCGCTGACCGCCGCCCAGCTGCCGCTGGAGCGTTCGGTGGCACTGCGGGCCCCCACGCCCGAGGCACTGCGCACAGTGATCCGCGAGGGGATCGAAGCTCCGCTCACGCTGCCCCTGCGTGACATGCCGGGCTTTGCCAACGAGCTGAGCGAATCACAAATCGACCAGCTGGCGCAATATCTGCGCGCCCGCTACGCCGCCGATCTGCCGCAATGGAGCGGGCTTGGCACTGCGCCATAAATTGTTTGTACAGATATGAGTAATTTTTGTGCAAATCTCTCCAGCTTCGCCGCAAACCAGAGTCTCAGATGTGTTTTTCAGGCCCGGAGCCATGGCAGAGCGCAAAAAAACATCGCCGGAATTTTTTGTTCGTATACAAATGAAATATCCAGATAACAGACGAGGAAGACTCCCATGACTTCTGTCGAACAGATCGACATTGCCGTGATCGGTGCCGGGCTTGGCGGCGCGGCGGCGGCGGCGCTGCTGCTCAACGCAGGCTTTTCGGTGCATGTGTTCGAACAGGCCCCGGTGTTCAGCCGCCTGGGGGCAGGGATCCACATCGGTCCCAATGTGATGAAGATTTTCCGTGCGATCGGGCTTGAGGACCGGCTGAGCCGGATCGGCTCGCATCCCGATCATTGGTTCTCGCGCGATGGGCTGAGCGGCGATTACCTGTCGAAAATCGAGCTCGGTGATTACGCCAAGCGCGAATACGGCGCGCCCTATATCACCATCCACCGGGGCGATCTGCATGCCGAGCAAATCGCGGCCTTGCCGGAGGAGCGTCTGCATTTCGACCATCGGCTGACCGATATCGTCGAGCGCGACTCGGATGTATTGCTGAGCTTTGCCAATGGCAAAGAGGTCTCGGCCAAGCTGGTGATCGGGGCCGACGGCATCAATTCGATGATCCGCGAAAAGCTGCTCGGGCCGGAGAAACCGCGGTTTTCCGGATGGGTCGGCCACCGGGCGCTGGTCAATATGGACAAGCTGCGCGCCACCGGGCTGGAGTATGAGCGCTGCGTGAAATGGTGGTGGGAGCAGTCGCGCCATATCATGGCCTATGCGACCAAGAATGACGGCTCGGAATATTACTATGTCACCGGCGTGCCGGTGGATGGCTGGACCCACGAGGCCAGCTTTGTCGACAGCTCACGCGAGGAAATGGAGGCGATCTTCGGCGGCTCGCATCCGATGGTGCAGGGGCTGATTGATGCCACGGAAGAGGTCACCAAATGGCCGTTCTGGAACCGCGATCCGATGAGCCTGTGGAGCCGGGGCCGGTTGTGCCTTCTGGGGGATGCTTGCCACCCGATGCGCCCGCATATGGCGCAAGGGGCCTGTATGGCGATTGAGGATGCGGCGGTGTTGACCCGCTGTCTGGTGGCCACGGGGACCACCGATTACCGCACGGCCTTTGCCATCTATGAAAATACCCGGCGGGACCGTGCAACCAAAGTGCAGACAATCTCCAACGCGAATACCTGGCTCAAAGAGCCCGAGGATCCGGCATGGGTCTATGCCTATGATCCGATCAATGCGGCGTTGGCCTGATCCGGTGGCGGCCGGGAAACCGGCCGCGGCCTGAAAACGTGCTGCGCGCCACCCAACGGCAGGTCTATAGCTGATCTGCCGACGGCGCCCGCATATCCATAACTTACTTAACTGACGGGGAAAAAATGTTGCGAAAAATCGCGCTGACACTGACAGCCGTGCTGATCGTGTCCTGTTACGCCGTACCCTATCTCTGGCTGGGCCAGAACGCGACCTGGCAGGGCAGCTTTCTGTTCTGGTGCCTTGCGGGTGTGGGGGTCATCATCCTGAATTTCCTGGCCATGGTCGGGATCGAGGAGGCCGAGCTATGAACACGTCACTGGTTCTCTGGGGCATTGTCATCTACATCGTCCTGTCGCTGATCGTGGCCTATATCTCGCGCAGCGGCAAATCCTCGAGCATGTCGGATTACTTCCTCGGCGATCGCTCGATGGGCGGGTTGATCTCGGCGCTCAGCTACAGTGCCACCACCTATTCCGCCTTCATGATGGTGGGGCTGGCGGGGCTGACCTACAAGGGCGGCGTCGGCGCGCTGGGATTTGAAATCGTCTATTTCGCCGGGGTGTCGCTGGTGGCGATCTTTGGGCCGCGTTTCTGGGCGGTGGGTAAGAGGATCGGCTGCGTGACCCCCTCCGAGATGCTGGGTCAACGCTATGGCAGCCCGTGGGTGGCGCTGGCCGCCGGGGTGACCGGGCTGATCTTTCTCATTCCCTATTCGGCGGTGCAACTCTCGGGCGTTGGCTATCTGCTTTCGGGGATGACGGGGGGCGAGCTGTCCTTTGGCACCGGCATTGTGGTGGCGACGGTGCTGGCGATTTTCTTTGCCTATATCGCCGGGATCCGCTCGGTCATGTGGACCGACAGCCTGCAGGCGCTGGTGATGATCGTCGCTTCGGTGCTGGTCGGCATCTATGTCGTGTCTGAACTCGGTGGTTTCACCGGCATGTTCGCGACCATCAGCGAAACGCGTCCGGAAATGCTGCAAGTGCCGGGGCCGGGGCTGTTCAGCTTCAAGACCTTCCTCGGTCTGACGCTGCCGTGGTTTTTCTTCGCCATCTCGAACCCGCAGGTCAGCCAGCGTCTTTACATGCCGGCCTCGCTGGGGGCTCTGCGCCGGATGCTGATGATCTTCCTCTGCTTTGGGCTGATTTACACCATTGTGTCGGTGATCTGGGGCTTTTCGGCGCTGGTGGCTTTCCCCGATCTGGCCAGCCCGGATCTGGCAACCTCAACGCTGTTGTCTTCGGATTATGTGCCGCCGGTCCTGGGTGTGATCGTGATGGTGGGTATCCTTGCCGCCGCGGTCTCGACCATCGACTCGATCCTGTTGACGCTGTCGTCGATCTTTGCCCGCGATGTCTGGGGCAATCTGACCGGCGACCGTGATGATGCCCGGCAATTGCTGATCGGCAAATTCGTGATCCCGGTGATCTCGCTCTTGGCGATGGGCTTTGCCGCGATGGAGTTCAGCATGATTGCGGTGCTGTCGGTTGCGGCCTCCGCCGGTCTTGTTGTGGTGGTGCCTGCAACCATCGGGGCGTTTTTCTGGCGCGGTGGCACGGCCGCCGGGGCATTGGCCTCAATCATCGGCGGCGTGGTCTTTGTGATCGGCATGTATCTGACCGGCAATTCGCTGTTCGGGCTGAACGCGGGGATTTTGGGCTTCCCGGTGGCCTCGGTGCTGTTTGTCGCGGTCAGCCTGGTGACCCGGCCCGCCCGTGATGAGCGTGCGGATGATTTCATGGCGCCGGTATCCGGGGCTGTGGCGAAAGAGGCAGCTCTGAGAGCCTGACCGCTGGACCCTCAGGTGCAGAGCAGGCGGCGTCCTCCGGCAGGAGGGCGCCGCTTTGCCTTGGGCGTCAGAATCTTTCGTAGCGTTCGGCAGGCTGCGGCGCCTTGAGGGTCTGACAGTTGCACTCCCCCGCTTTTGGCAAAAGCGCCGCGGCCCGCAACGCCAGTTCCGAGGTCAGACGCCCCAGCCGCGGCAGCACGTCATCTTGCAGCAGCGACCCGCGCGAGCGGTCCATGTAGTCGTTGAACCCGGCGGTAACAAAGGCGCAGGGCACGAAACAGGCACCGATCTCCCGGCTGAGCGTGGCTTCAGGTGCAATCGAATGGTTCATCACATCTGCCCCCATCGACCGAAACGCAATCGCTTCGGCCGGGGTGGTCAGGCGCGGGCCATAGGCATGCGCCGCCACCAGCCCCAACTCGATCCCATGCACCCGGCGGCCCTCGGGCCAGATCTGCCGCGCGGTGCTGGCCAGAACTTCGGCGCAAGAGGCGCAGACGATGGCCTTGCCCGAAGCGTCAAAGCGTTGGCGGCCCGGCAGCAGCGAATAGGGGGTTTGGGTCAGTTCAAGGATATCGGCATTGATCACCAGATCGCCGGGCTGGATGGCCTTGTTCAGCGCGCCGATGGTCGAGCAGGCCAGCACTTGCCGCACTCCGGCCTCTTGCAGCACCCAAAAGGCGCGGCGGTGGCAGCTGTGGTCAATCTCATCGCGCGGGTTGCCGTGGGAGTACATGCACAGGGCGCGTTTCGGCGCGCCATCCCCGGTCAGGCTGCCGTCAAATTCCAGCAGTTTCCAGTTGTCAGAGGCCCCCCAGGGCGTCTCGAACGTGAGATCGCGCGCCAGCACGCGAACCCCGTCGAGGGCGATGTCCTCGGGGAAGGCCAGCCCCCAATTGGCCGAGCCGGTGATGAGCGCGAGCCCCACCTGCGGAATGGCACTGGCCCTGATGTCGGGCGATACGGCGGGTTCATGGGTCATGGGAGGGGTCCTTGGATCAGCCCTTCTGGCGGGCATTGAGGATCAGCACGATGCTGATGACAAGCAGCGTCCAGAGGGTGGAAATGGCGGCAATGGTGGGGTCAATCTGATCGCGCAGCGACAGGAACATCAGCTTTGGCAGGGTCGAATTCTCGCCCGATGACACGAAGATCGAAATCACCGCTTCGTCGAGCGAGGCGAGAAAGGCCATCAGGGCCGCGGTCATCAGCGTGAAGCGCAGCTGCGGCAACATGATCTGGCAGAGTGCGCGCGCCCAGCCCGCCCCGAGACTGCGGGCGGCGCTGATCTGCGTCCAGTCAAAGCGCGCCACGGCCGGCAGCAGCACGATGATGGTGACCGGAATCGCCAGCACGACATGGCCGACGATCACCCCGCTCAGGGTGCCGATCAGCCGGAGTTTGGCCAGCACGAAGAAAAGGCCGATGGCGAGCAAAATCCCCGGCACGACGGAGGGCGAGAGCACATAGGTATAAACCGCGCGCGAGGCAAAGCCGCCGACCCGGTTCATCGCCAGACAGGCCAAGAGGCTGACCGGCACCGCGATCAGCGCGGTCATCACCCCGAGGATCAGCGAAGTGCGCAGCGCCGCCATCCAGGCGACCGAGCCGAAAAAGCTCTCGTACCAGCGCAGGGAGAGGGCGCGGGGCGGAAACTCCAGCAGATCAGAGGCCGAGAAAGACAGCGGCACCACGATCAGCGTGGGCAGGATCAGAAAGACCAGCACGAGCGCGGCAAAGATCCACAGGCAGAGCTTCAGGCCCCGGTTTTCAAAGGCGTCCAGCATGTCAGGCTCCTTTGCGCGACAACAGGTGGCGGCTGGCCAGCAGCATGGCGGCGAGCAGCGCGACCAGCAGCAACAGCAAGATCCCCAGCGCCGAGGCGGCGCCCCAGTTCTGGAAGGTGGACATGGTGCGCTCGATCCGGATGGCGATCGGGTTGACCTGTCCGCCGCCGAGCACCGCCGGGGTGATAAAGAAGCCCAATGTGTAGATGAAGACGATCATCGCGCCCGAACGGATGCCACCGGCGGCCAGCGGCAGGACGATACCCAGAAGGGTGCGGGGCAGGCTCGCCCCCATGCTGGCGGCGGCGCGGATCGTGTTGGGGTCAATGTCGCGCAAGGCGGCGTAGGTGGGCAGCACGAAGAGCGGCAGCATGAAATGCACCATGCCGATGAGCGTGCCGGTGAAATTATACACCAGCGCCAGCGGCTGATCGGTGATCCCGCTGCCCATCAGCGCCTGATTGACCAGACCGTCGCGCCGCAGCAGCACCAGCCAGCCATAGGTGCGCACGAGGATCGAGGTCCAGAGCGGCAACATCAGCAGGATCAAGAGCCGATTGGCGATCTTGGTGGGGGCGGAGGCCAGCGCAATCGCCAGCGGCAGCCCCAGAATGATGCAGAGCGCGAGGGTGCCCGCCGAGAGTTCCACCGTGGTCCAGACCGATTTCCAAGTGAGATCACTGGTCAGCAACGTGTTCCAGTTGTTCCAGGTGAAGCTGCCGCGCAGGGTCAGAAAGCTTTGCCGCACGATCCACAGGATCGGCAGCATCGCGCAAAGCCCGACCAGCACCAGCGCGGGCAGCGACATTGACAGAAAGAACAGCTTCTCGCGCCGGGCATCGCGGCGCAGTGCCGCGCGCGACGGATCGGGCGTGGCCGCGCCGGGCAGCGGCATGGTCGTGGCTCTGCTCATGCCGCCACTCCTGCGGCGGCGGCACCCAGCGGGTGCACATGCGCGCCCGGGACATAGGCGCTGAGCGGCTGACCCGGCATCAGACTCTCGCAGCCCGTCGCCCGGCTGGACGGGATCGAGAGCATCACCTCCTGACCCGAGGCCAGCGCCAGATGCACGAGCCAGTTCTCGCCGCGGAACGCCTTGCCGCTCACCGTCCCGTCGAGGCGCAATCCGTCCGGCCCACAGGCGGTAGGGTCGAGGTGGAAACTCTCGGCGCGCACCATCAGGGAGGCGCCGGGTGCGATGACCTGTCCGCCAAGGCCGCTGCAATCCCGGCCGGTCAGGATGTTGGCTTCGCCCATGAAGGCCGCGACGAAACCGGAATCAGGACGGTGATAAATCGTTTGCGGCGCATCGATCTGCTGGATCCGGCCCGCATTCATCACCGCGATCCGGTCGGACATGGTCAGCGCCTCGCGCTGGTCATGGGTGACATAGATGGTGGTGATGCCCAGATCATCATGCAGACGGCGGATTTCAAACTGCATATGCTCGCGCAGGTTCTTGTCCAGCGCCGAGAGCGGCTCGTCCATCAGCATCACCCGCGGCTCATAGACGATGGCGCGGGCGAGGGCGACGCGCTGGCGCTGCCCGCCCGAGAGCGCGGCAATGTCGCGGGCGGCGAAGGCGTCGAGTTTCACCCGCGCCAGCGCCGCCATCGCGCGCTCGCGCACCTCGGCGCGGGGCAGTTTGCGCAGACGCAGGGGGTATTCAACGTTTTCCAGCACGCTCATATGCGGAAACAACGCGTAATTCTGAAAAACGATGCCGATGTCGCGCAGGTTGGGGGCCAGCCGTGTGACATCGCGGTCGCCAATGCGGATCGTGCCTGCCTCGGGGCGGGTGAACCCCGCAAGCGCCATCAGCAAAGTGGTCTTGCCGGAGCCCGAAGGCCCCAGCAAGGTCAGGAATTCGCCCGGCCGGATCGCCAAGGATACATCGTCCAGCGCGACAAAATCGCCGTAGGTCTTGCGCAGGCCGTCGATCTGGATCGGAAGCGGTGCCATGGGTGTCTCCTGTCAGAGGATCCGGTGCCGGATCAGCGGTTGATCATTTCGTCAAAGGCGATTTGGGCGGCTTCGCCATGCGCAACCCACCAATCGGCGTTGGAATAGACCGAGCTGCCGACGTTTTGCGGCGCGGTGGCCAGATCTTTAATCCGGTCATCCGGGATCAGCCCGGTGCCATAGGCCGACTGATTCATCGGGCCGTAGAGGATGTAATCGGTGAGTTTGGCCTCGCGTTCAGGTGTCGTCATCGCGGCGATCAGTTTCATCGCTTCCTCGCGGTGCGGGGCACCTGCGGGCACGGCCAGGCAATCGGTGCCAATCACCGAACCGTCGAACGTATAATCCGCGGCACCACCATCGGCAGCGGCATTGGCAGCACGCCCGTTCCAGGTGATGACCATATCCACTTCGCCATCTTTGAGGATCTGCGTCGATTGCGCGCCCGAGGTCCACCAGATCGCCACATCCGGCTTCAGCATTTCCAGCCGCCCGATGGCGCGCTTCATGCCCTCCTCGGTGGAAAGCACATCATAGACATCGCCCGGCGCAACGCCGTCAGACAAGAGCGCGATTTCCAGCTGATCCTGCGCATTCGCCCGCAGCGCGCGGCGGCCGGGGAATTTGTGGGTATCCCAGAAATCCGCCCAGGTCTTCGGGCCGTTTTCGCCATAGGTTTTGGTGTTCCAGGCCATCACGGTGCCGTAGCTGTCAAACGGATAGCAATAGCCGTTCCTTGCGCCTTCGGGCAGCGCATCCATATCGATGACCGAGGTATCCAGCGGCTCGAGCAGATCCAATGCAGCCGCCTGCGCCGCCTCATTCGAGCCGATATGGATGACATCGGTGCTCACCGAGCCCGACATCACCTGCATGCGCAGCGCGGCCAGACTGTCGCTTTGGGATTCTTCCCGGATTTCATAGCCGAGATCTTGTGCGGCGGGGGCCCACATGGCCTCGCGCAGGGCGGTGCCATAATCACCGCCGGCTGCGGTGATGGTCAGGGTGGGGGACTGCGCCTGCAACGGGGCCGACAAGGCCAGCAGGGCGAGCGCGGAGGACGAGCGAAGGGACAGATTCATACGGACCTCTGTTGGAAGAGCGTTGCGGTGAATGCCGATGATTTCAGCTTTTTGTTCTTTCGTAACGTTACGATTTTCAGATATTGCCGATTCAGGGAAGTAATTTGTTTGTTTGCGTATGATTTTGTCGGAACACCCCTTTCCAATGCCCAAAAATTCATCACATGCTTTGGCGCAGAGGGCTGTGCCTTTCCATTGCCGCCTGCAGGGGTCATGCTGACGCCTGCATTTCTTCCGACCGGAACGTATCATGACCGCCAGCCGCCCCAACCTTCGCCAAATTGCCGACAGCCTTGGCCTGTCGGTAACGACCGTCTCGCGGGCGCTGAAGGACGGGCCGGAGGTGCATCCGCGCACGATCGAACGGGTGAAGGCCATGGCCGAGGCGGCGGGCTATGTGCCCAATATGCATGGATTGGCTCTGCGCACCGGGCGTACCTACGCGATTTCGGCGGTGTTGCCGCTGGAGGCCAAGGCCTATTTGTCTGACATCGCCCGGCTGCCGCTGATCGAGGGGATGACCGTTGCCGCACAAGAGCGGGGATATACGCTCTCGATCACCTCAACACTGCCGGAGGAAGACCCGCTGATTGCCGTGAAACGGGTGGTGCAGCTGCGTGCCTCCGATGGCGTGATCATCACCCGGATGACGGAAGGTGACAGACGCATTCCCTGGCTGCAGCAAAACCGGGTGCCCTTCGTGACCTTCGGGCGCTCGGCCGATGGCGGGCGCCATGCCTATGTCGATGTGGACAATGCGCATATTGCGCGCGAAGCGACGGCCTATCTTTTGGGGCTGGGCCACCGGCGGATTGCGCTGCAGACGCTGTCGCGCCACGACGTGAGCAGCCAGGACCGCCGCGCGGGATATATGGCGGCCTTGCAGGCCGCGGGCATTCCCTATGACGAGGATCTGGTCGGATATGAGGATTTCAGCATGGCCACCAGCCAGCATTCCTTTGTCCGCATGCTAGACCTTCCGGCGCCGCCAACCGCCTTGATCAGCGCGAATGAAATTGGTCTGCTGGGCGCGCTTTCGGCGCTGCGCAACCGGGGGCTTGTCCCGGGACGCGAGGTGGTCATCGTGGCCCGCGATAACACGGGCATGTGCGATTTCCTGTCATTGCCGGTGGTCACCCATTCTGTCGACATGCAGGTTGTCGGCCAAAAGCTGGTGAAGGCGCTGATCTCCGGTATCGAAAATCAGGATGCCGCGCCGGTGCAGAGCGTCCTGCTTCCCAGTGCATTGAGGGGCACCTGAATTTTCATTTCGAAAGGGTGTCGATCGGCAGCCAATATTGCCCCCCCCTGAGGTGTGGCCATCAGGCGCGGTTCTTGAAGCGCCAGAACGCGTTGCCGGATTCGACGATCTCGCGGTGATGCGTTAGGCGGTTGAGCAGCCCCGCTGTAATCTTGGCATCGCCGACGACAGTCGGTCATTCGCCGACGGCAAGGTTCGTCGTGACGATGATGGACGTGCGCCCGCAGAGCTTACTGATCAGGTGGAACAGCAACTGGCCGCCGGCCTGGGCAAGAGGTGGTCTCGTCGCGGTTTGGTGCCGCTCCTTTGATTGCTTAACGCGCAGCAGAGGATATGAGCCATGGGCACAGTCGGGACGGATGACTTTCGCAAGGACGCGGTGCGGATCGCGTTGACCAGCGGGCCGCCAGGGCGTCAGATTGCGGATGATCTTGGGGTCGGCATGTCGACCTTGAACAAGGGGGCAGCGGCGCATCGCGAGACGGATGTCGTGTCGCCCGATGATCGCGACCTTGCACGGGCGAGTGAACGGTTTCGGCGCAAGAACCGTATTCTCAAGGAGGAGAGGGATACCCTAAAAAAGCCACCCAGTTCTGCGCGAGCCAAAAGCCGTGAGGTTCAGCTTCATTGGCGAACAGCGTGGTACTTTCCCGGTCAACCGACTTTGCCAAGTGGTTCGGAGCTGGCGAGCCGGTCCGGCGTGCATGCGACGATGATCACTCAATGGAAACGCGCACTGCTGGACTGAACCGCGCCGGTTTTGCCGGGGGCTCCAGCTGCGGGCCAGGCCAGGCGGGGCTGGACGATAGCATCGTCGGCCACGACACCGGCCTGATCTCGAATGAGGTGGCACCCTGTGGCGGGGTCAAGCAATCCGGCCCGGGGGCGCGAAGGTTCGCATCACGGGATCGATGAATATCTCGCGATGAAATATCCGTGCAGCGCCATCACGCTGTAAAAACCGAGTGCTGCGACACGGCGGCAGCGGTCGCCATGCCAAGTGCGGCCTCCGCCTCCGGACGGGGCTCTGCTCTGGATGAGAGCAACCGTATGATGATTGGGCAGTATTGGGCGACTTTGTATTTTCATATGATTTGATGCTGGAAATCCTATAATCTGCCCGCTATCGCCAGACAGCGGGTCCGTCCATTCGGTGGCGGAAAAGGACAGACAGGAGCAGAGCGTGCGCGGCAAAAGCTTTTTCATCGACGCAGAGGGCGACAGCCTTGCCGACAAAGTTCTGCGCCGGATCCGCTTTGACATCATCACCAACACCCTGAAACCGGGCGACCGGCTGCGGCTGGAACGCTTGCGCGAGACCTATGGGGCCAGCGTCAGCACGCTGCGCGAAATTCTCAACCGGCTGGCGGCGGAACATTTCGTGGTGGCCGAGGGCAATCGCGGGTTTGGCGTCGCGCCAATCAGCCAGCGGGACCTGCGCGACATTTGCGAGATGCGCCTGCTGCTTGAATGTCATGCCCTGCGCCGCTCGATCGAGGTTGGCTCGGTCGATTGGGAGGCGCAGGTGGTCTCATGCCACCACAAACTGCAAACCGCCGAGACGCAACTGATTGGCGGCGACGGGAGTCAGGTGATGAAATGGGTGCAATATGACTGGGATTTCCACCATGCCACCGTCATGGCCTGCGACCGTCCGGTGCTGAGTGCGACCCATTCCAACATCTTCGACCGCTTCATGCGCTATCATCTCTATGTGCTGGATTTCCGCGGCCGCCCCGCCGCGGACGAACATGCCCGCCTGCGTGATCTGGTCGTGGGGCGCGATGTCGAGGCCGCGGTCAGCCTGCTCACCTCGCATGTCATGGCCGGGATGGAGCATATCATCGCCAGCGGCAAGATCCCGGCCTGAGCGGCGGGGCGGGGATCAGGCCGCCGCCTTCTCGGCGACCATGTCGAGCAGCATCTGCACCGCATAGCCATAGCCGCGCGTGCCCGTGCCCGCCATCACCGCCGTCGCCACACCCGACACCAGCGAATGGTGATACATCTCCTCGCGCTTGTGGACATTGGTGATGTGGAACTCAATCAGCGGGTGCGGGTACATCTTCAGCGCATCCATGATTGCCATCGAATAAAAGGTGAAGGCCGCCGGGTTGATGAGCAGCGCACAGGAAAGATCAATCGCCTCATGGATCCAGTTGATCATCTGCTCTTCGGAGTTGGTCTGCCGGAAGACGAGACCGGCAGTCCCGGCGGCCCGGTGGCAGATCTGCTCCACCTCGGCCAAGGTGACATGTCCGTAGATATGCGGCTCGCGCTGGCCAAGGCGGTTCAGGTTGGGGCCGTTCAGGACATAGACGGGTTTGGTCATGTGCATTTATCCGTTGTAACCAAAGAGGCGCGGCAGCCAGAGCGACAGATCCGGCACCAGCGTGATGAGAAACAGCGCCACCAGCAGCGCGGTGAGGAAGGGCAGAATTTCGCGGACGATCTGGCCCAGTGAACAGCCCGAGATCGTGGTCATCACGAAGAGCAACAGCCCATAGGGCGGTGTGATCAGCCCCAGCATGATGTTCACAACACAGACGATGCCGAAATGCACGAGGTCGATGCCCAAAGCCTGCGCCGTCGGGATGAAGACCGGTACGATGACCAGGAGGATCGTCGTGCCCTCCAGCAGGCAGCCCAGCACCAGCAGGATCACATTGACCATCAAGAGGAAGGCGAGCGGCGACAGATCGAACCCAGCCAGCCAGATGCTGAGGCTGGCCGGAATATTCTCGACCGTGACGACATAGTTGAAGACCAGCGCCCCGGCGATCAGCATGCCGATGGAGGCCGTGGTCCGCGCGCTCGACAGCACCGAGTCATAGGCCGATTTCAGCGTCACGCTGCGGTAGAGGATGGCAGATACCAAGAGGGCATAAAGGGCGGCGACAGCGGCGGCCTCGGTCGGCGTTGTCACGCCGCCATAGATGCCCCCCAGCAACACCACCGGCATCATCAGCGCCGGGATGGCGTCAAAGGTGATCTTGGGCAGTTCCCGCAGCGGCACGGGCTTTTCGACCGGGAATTTGCGGCGGCGGGCGGTCGAGAGGATGATGATCACCTGCACGAGGCCCATCAGCAGCCCGGGCACGACCCCGGCCAGAAAGAGATAGCCGATCGAGGCATCTGAGACGAGGGCATAGATCACCATCGGGATCGAGGGCGGGATGATCGGCCCGATGACAGCGGTCGAGGCGGTCAGTGCGGCGGCGAAGGCCGGGGGGTATTTCCCCCCTTCGGTCATCATCCGCTGCATCATCTTGCCGGAGCCCGCGGCATCGGCGATGGCCGAGCCGGACATGCCCGCGAAAATGATCGATTGCGCCACGTTCACAAGAGCAAGCCCGCCGGGAAAGCGCCCGATGAAGGCATTGCAAAAGGCCAGCAGCCGCAGGGTCATGTTCCCCGCATTCATCAGCTCGGCCGCGAGGATGAACAGCGGCACCGCCAGCAGGATATAGCTGGAGAACATGCCGTTGAGCAGCTGTTCGGCGGCCGTGCCCATGTCCGAGCCGCTCATCAGCAGATAGAGGATCGACGAGGCGATCATCGCATGGCCCACCGGCAGACCCAGTAGCGCCAGCAGCACGATGGAGAGAATGGAGGCGGTAAACGGCTCGATCATGCCTCGCCCTCCGCGCCGGCGGAGCGGCTGCCGTCCAAATCACGGCCCCGGATCGCCTGCCAGAGCAGCCACGCATAGCGTACCAGGATCGCCAGGACGAAGAAGATATAGATCGAATAGACCCAATCGTAGCGCAGATCGAGATACGAGGTCTCCTGGATCTTCATGAAGGTCACGAAATCCCAGACGGCGGGCAGGGAATAGCCGTAGAGGAACAGCAGTGCCACGCAGGCGATGATGGTCATGATCCGGCGGATGCGCGGGCTCACCATCGAGATCAGGAAATCAAACCGGATCTCTTCGCGCTCGCGCAGCACGAAGCCCGCCCCCCAGAGCACCAGCCAGAGCCACATGATCGTGGTCAGCTCGGAGGCGCTGCCGCTGGGCAGGTTCAGCAGATAGCGAAACACCACCTGCACGATGAAGGCGGTGAACATCACCGCGAGCATCAGTGCGGCAATATTCTCGGCCCGGCGCCGCAGCCAGAGCCCGATTGTGGCCAGACGTTCCAAATGTGTCACCTTTCAGCCGCCGCACCCACGGGGGGTGCGGCCCGCATGAGAACCGCAGATCAGAGGCTGTTGATACGCTGGAGCATGCCCTCGGGCCAATCCTGCGAGGCATCGGACTCAAGGTACATCTTCTGCGCATGGCTGCGGAACGCTTCGATATCCGGCGTGTTGATGGCGAGGCCCTGTTCCTTGAAGAAACTGACCAGCTCTGCCTCACGCGCGAGGTGCTGTTCTGCGCTCCAGGCCATGGCCTCATTGGCCGCCGTCTGGAAGGCGGTGCGCTGCTCTTCGGTGAAGTCGTTCCAGACCTTGCTGGAGATGACCAGCAGGTCATAGCCGACAAGATGCGAGGTCATCACGATCTGCTTCATCACCTCATAGAACTTCATGTTCTGCACGTTCGGCAGCGGGTTGTCCTGCCCGTCAATCGCGCCGGTCTGCAGTCCGGTATAGACCTCAGCATAGGCCATCGGCGTGGGATTCGCGCCGAGCGAGGCACCGAGGAACTGCCAGGCGTCGCCCCCCGGCATCCGCAGCTTCACGCCTGCCATGTCTTCGGGGGTCTTGATCTCTTTATCGATCCGCAGCCCCAGCTGACGCGTGCCGAAATAGGTCGGCCCGAGAATGTGGATGCCCAGTTTCTCCTGTGCCATGGCGACCATCTCGGCCCCGGCCTCGCTGTTGAAAAAGGCGTTCAGGTGATCGACGTCCCGGAACAGATAGGCCGACGTCAGGATCGAGAATTCCTTGATCTGCGTGGCAATGTCCTGTGGCGCAACATTGCCAATTTCAAGGTTTCCCCGCTGAATCGCAATGATTTCAGTGGTTTGCTTGAACAGATTGCCGCCGTAATAGAGGTCGAGCTGGGCGAAGTCAGCGACGGATGCCGCCAGCTTTTTCATCATCTCCGCGCGAATGTCCTGTTCGGAAAACACCGCCGAGAAGCGTAGTTTTTTCGCATCCTGCGCAAAGGCCGGCAAGCCCGCACCAACGGCGAGGCCTGCAGCGGCCATGCCCCCCAGAAATACCCTGCGGTTCGTCATGAATCCCTCCCTGGATTTCCATATGATTCATAAATCATATGATGATTTAAGCATTCTAAGGTGAATCTTCGCGGCAGGTAAAGCAAAAATCGCGCGGCCTGCGCCACCCTTGGGGGTGCGACAGGGGGTCTTGCACAGGTTTTGCGGAACCTGCGTGGATCTGTGGGGCCGTCGCACCCGGGGCAGGGGGAACGCGCCAAAAGCCAAAGGCATGCGCCACAACCCGGCACATGCCTTTGACGTGATGCGCGCTTTGCGGCGCGCCGCGTGGGTTGGCTCAGACCGTGGCCGGGGTTTTCGTCACGCCCTCGCCACCGGATTTCCGAAAGCGCCGGGAGATCCGTATCGCATCATTCACGCCCTTCAGCTGCCGGGTGCTGCTTTCGGTTCGGGCGAGACTGCCAGGGCCGACGCGGCCCCAGTTGGTCGCGATGACGGCGTTCTGAATGCCCGTCGCCGATCCGGCCCTCATGATGGCCTGGCCGCCGATCAGGGTTGTTCCCCCGTCGAAAATTCTGCCCACAAGGGCTTGCTGCCGCTGACGGCCGCGCTGTTCCACCTCGATCTCTGCATAGCGCGCGTAAGGATTGGAAATGCGGGTGTTCACTGCGCCGCCAGACAGAGCGCAGTCCTCCCACGAGGGCGGCTCCTGGGCTTGGATCAGGCCACGCATACTGCTGGTCGCCGTGACCATATTCGTTGCAGCGCCGCCGCCGCTCACGCAGCCAGAAAGAGAAAGGGCGGCGAAAGACGCCGCAGCAAAGACTTGAAATTTCAACGACGAAATCACCCGGTAATCATCATTATGTAAATTATGTAGGCGAAAGCTCCGCCTCTGCGGCACCGAAGCCTCTGCCGAGGCCACCGCGTGACGCAACACTGAAGTGCCGGGGTTCATAGACCTAGGCCCCAGCCATAGGGCCCGAGGCTCGAGGGCGATTCAGATGGGTGACATGTGTGGAACCCGGATTGGTTGCAGTGCGGGCGTGCACGCCTCTCCGCGTCTCCCGGCGGCCGCCATCGGGAAACGGGCCCGGCAGCGGCGCCGCCTGTGAGTGACAGCTAACTATTGATATAAAAAGGAAATATTTGGTACGAAGCCCCGAATGATCAGCCTGCCCGCGCGGGGCTGGGTAGCAACCGCCTGTCATGGTCAGGTTGAACGGCGCCAGACAATTCCGGCGGTGCCCGTGAAACGGGCATTGACGACCCCGCATTGATATGTGTTATGTGTTATGTATATCAAGTCACGTTGGGGGGAGAACGATGCCAGCGGACCATTTCACCGGCACGCAGGCCACTGCGGTGCCGACTGCCGGCACCAAGACGGCAGAGCTGCGCAGACGCCTTCGCCATGGTGGTATCATCGCGGCCCCCGGTGCGCCGGATGCGCTGAGCGCGCGGCTCATTGCGGCGGCGGGTTTCGAGGCGGTCTACATGACCGGCCTCGGGGCCACGGCCAGCCGCCTTGGAATGCCCGATCTCGGCCTGATGACGCAGACAGAGATGGCCGAGCATGCCCGTGCCATGTGCCGTGCAGTCGCGGTGCCGGTGATTGCCGATGCCGACACCGGCTATGGCGGCCCGCTGAACATTCGCCGCGCCGTGGCCGATTATGTGCAGGCGGACGTGGCGGCGCTGCATCTGGAAGATCAGGTCGCGCCCAAACGCTGCGGTCAGTTGGCCGGGGTGAAAGTGGTGCCCGTCGCAGAA
The DNA here is from genome assembly GCF_052113705.1 of Phaeovulum sp. W22_SRMD_FR3. NCBI lineage: Bacteria > Pseudomonadati > Pseudomonadota > Alphaproteobacteria > Rhodobacterales > Paracoccaceae > Phaeovulum > Phaeovulum sp. W22_SRMD_FR3. The sequence goes on from NZ_JBGQOG010000008.1 coordinate 33,386, forward strand.
GCCGAAGCACGGCTGCGCGCGGCGCTGGCCGCCCGCGCTGAGTTTGGCGATGTGGTGATCATCGCGCGCACCGACGCCCTGCCCGGCTCGGGCATCGACATCGCGGTCGAGCGTGCCAAGCGCTATGCGGGGCTGGGTGTCGATCTGGTCTTTGTCGATGGCGTGAAAACCGTGGCCGAGGTCGAGGCGATTGCCGCCCGCGTTGAGGGGCCGAAAGTGGTGAGCATTGTCGATGGCACCGATGCCGCGCAGCTCTCGCTGGCCGAGCTGGACCAGATGGGCTTTTCCATGTGCCTCTATGCGGTGACCGGGCTTTTCGCCAGCATGGCCGCGCAAACCGCTGCCTTTGCCGCGCTGCGGGAGACCGGCAGCCTGCCCGCGACGGGCTATGATTACGCCCGTTTCTGCGGCGTGATCGGCCTCGCGCCGCATCAGGATTTCGCGCATCGCTTTGAAACGGAGCCGGAGGCATGAGCGCCCCGGCTGTTGTCCTGATCACCGGCGGCGCGCGCGGCATCGGCTATGCAGTGGCCGAACGCTGTGTCGCGCGCGGCGCGCGGGTGATCCTGTGGGATGTCGATGCCGAGGCCCTGCGCAGCGCCGCCCGTTCACTCGGGCCTCTGGCCTTCGCGCAGCGGGTGGATATTGCCGATGCCCACGCCGTTGAAGCCGCCGAGGCCGCCCTGCCGCATGCGCCGACGCATCTGGTGAACAATGCGGGCATCTTGGGCCGCGCGATGGCCTTTGACGCGATGCAGGCCGAGGAGATCGACCGCGCCCTGGCGATCAACCTGCGCGGCACGCTCCTCGTCACCGCCGCCTTTTTGCGCGCCAAAGCGCCCTGTGACGGGGCCAGCATTCTCAACATGTCCTCGATCGCCGGGATGAACGGCGGGGCCAAGGGCCATGCGGTTTACGGCGCCACCAAGGGCGCGATGCTGGCACTGACCGCCGCCATGGCGCGCGATCTGGCACCGGAATTGCGGGTGAATGCCCTCGCGCCGGGCATCATCGACACCGAGATTCAGACCCAGCTTTTCGCCGACCGCGCGGCGCTGGAGGCCACGACGGCGGGCATTCCGCAGGCGCGTCTGGGCACTGCAGATGAAGTGGCCGAGGCCGCCGAATGGCTGCTTTTTGGCGCGGGGTATGTCAGCGGAGAAACCCTCCGCGTGGCGGGAGGACGCAAATGAAACGCATCGAAGCGGCCTTGTTCCGGCTGATCGACGTGGCGCTGGTCGCCCTGCTCGCCGCGATGACCATGATGGTCTTTTTCAACGTGGTGCTGCGCTATGGCTTTGGCTCTGGCATTGATATCTCAGAAGAAATGTCGCGGTTCTGCTTTGTCTGGCTGATTTTCCTCGGCGCCATGTCCGCCACGCGGCTGAACATGCACATGGGGTTTGACCTTGTGGTTACCTCGGTCGGGCCGGGCATGCGGCGCCTGTTGCTGACCATCGCCAATGCGCTGGTTCTGGGGGTCTGCCTGCTCATTCTCGCGGGGACGCTGATGCAATGGGGGGTGAATGCCACCAATGCCGCCCCCGTCACCGGCATGCCGATGATCTGGGTCTTTGGCATCGCACTGCCCTTCAGCGTGGTGATCGGGATTTTCGCGGCCCTGCGGATGATCGGCTATGCCACCGGGCGCCTCACCGACCTGCCCCGCGCCGTGGGAGAGCTGCACCAATGAGCCTGATCATTTTCCTCGTGACCCTCGGGGCGACGCTCGCCACCGGTGTGCCGGTCGCCTTCGCACTGATCATCTGCGCGGTGACCATGGGCTTTGCGCTCGACATGTTCGACCCGCAGATCATCACCCAACGGCTGATCGTGGGTGCCAACAACTTCTCGCTGCTGGCGATCCCCTTCTTCCTGCTCGCGGGCGAGCTGATGAACGCGGGCGGCATGTCCAAACGCATCATCGCCTTTGCGATGGCCTTCGTCGGCCACCTGCGCGGCGGGCTGGGCGTGGTGGCGATTTTCGCGGCCATCATCCTCGCCTCGCTCTCGGGCTCCGCCGCCGCCGATACCGCGGCGCTGATCTCGATCCTCTTGCCGATGATGCGGCAATCGGGCCATGACGAGGCGCGCTCGGTCGGGCTGATGGCCTCGGGCGGGATCATCGCGCCGATCATTCCGCCCTCGATCGCCTATATCATCTTTGGCGTCGCCACCAATCTCTCGATCAGCCAGCTGTTCATGGCCGGGATCGTGCCCGGTGCGATGATGGGCCTCAGCGCGCTGGCGGTCTGGATCTTCCTTGCCCGGCGCGAGGATGTAGCGCCGATGCCGCGCATTGCCTGGCCCGAGCGCCGCGCAGCCGTGCGCGCTGCTTTGTGGTCGCTGGGTCTGCCCGCGATCATTCTGGGCGGCATCCGTTTCGGCGTCGTCACCCCGACCGAGGCCGCCGTGATCGCCGCCGTCTATGCGCTCTTTGTCGGGATTTTCATCCACCGCGAGCTGAAGCTGAGCGATCTTTTCACCGTCTTCCGCAATGCCGCGCTGACCACTTCGGTGGTGATGCTTCTGGCGGCGGCGGCGCTGGCAACCTCGTGGTTCATCTCGATTGCCGACCTCTCGGGCATCGTGCTCGATCTGGTGGCGCCGCTGGTCGATCACCCGAAAATCCTGCTGCTGGCGATCATGGCACTCGTGCTGGTGATCGGCACCATGCTCGACATGGGCCCGACCATCCTGATCCTCGCGCCTGTGCTGTTGCCGGTGGTGGAACAGGCCGGGATCAACCCGATCTACTTTGGCGTGATCTTTGTGATCAACACCGCCATCGGTCTGGTGACGCCGCCCGTCGGCATCGTGCTCTCGGTCGCCTCCGGGGTCTCGGGCGTGCCGATGCACAAGGTGGCCAAGGGTTCGCTGCCCTTCCTGGCCGCGCAGGTGGGCGTGCTGATCCTGCTCGTCCTCGTGCCGCAACTCGTTCTTTGGCCGCTGGAGTGGCTGAAGTAACCCGCAATCCAACTGATTTTGTATTCCATGGGAGGAAACACGAATGACCAAGACCATCCTGAAGGCCAGCATCCTGGCCCTGATCACCGCCGGTGCCCTCAGCGCGCCCGCACAGGCCGAGATCGGCAAACACACGTTCAAAGTGTCGAACGGCGCGGCACAGGACCATCCGGTTTCCGCCGGGGTTGACGCGATGTCGGCCTGCCTTGAGGCGGGCTCGGACGGCAAGATGAAGCTGCGCGGCTTTTACAACGGCCAGCTCGGCGATGATGCCGAGGCGACGCAATCGGTCCGCTCGGGTTCGATCGACATGGTGGTGACGGGCGCCGCCGCAATTGGCGGGATCGAGCCGGGGATGAGCGCCTTTGAATTGCCCTTCATGTTCGCCTCGGATGCGGAAGTGGATGCGGTGATGACCGGTCCCTATTTCGACCGTCTGGCGGCCAAGATGCCGGAACATGATCTGATCATGCTCTCGATCTGGGAAAACGGCTTTCGCAACGCGACCAATGCCAAGCGCGCGATCAACACGGTTGAGGATTTCAAGGGCCTCAACTTCCGCGTGATGCAGAACCCGATCTTCCTCGACACCTTCCGCCGTCTGGGTGCGAACCCGGTGCCGATGGCCTTTGGCGAGGTGTTCACCGCGCTGGAAACCGGGGCCGTGGACGGGCAGGAAAACCCGCTGCCGCTGATCCAGGCGACCAAGTTCTATGAGGTGCAGAAATACCTGACCCTCACCCGCCACGCCTATTCGCCGACCCCGGTCTTGATGTCGAAGAAGGTCTGGGACGGGCTGAACGCTGAGGAACAGGCGCTTGTACAAAGCTGCGCCACCGAGGCGCGCGGCGCGCAGGTCGCGAAATCGCGCGCGGTGACCACCGAGGCGCTGGAGGAGCTGCAAACCGAAGGCATGGAGGTCAGCGAGCTGTCTCCCGCCGAGATGGACAAGCTGCGCGCCCTGGTGGCGCCGGTCTATGAAGCCAGCATGGAAACCGTCGGCAAAGACAATTTCGACGCGCTCATGGCTGAGCTGAAGAAGGTGCGCGGGAACTGATCCCGCCATCCCCGGCGCGCGGTTTCGCTCTCACCCGCGCGCCGGGACCCCTGTTTCAAGGAACCCCAGATGTCGCTGTCTCCCCTCGCCTCCCCCACCGATACCATCATGGGCGCCGATGCCTGCCTCGCCGCTTTGGCCGCTGAATTTTCGCCTGCCGCGCTGTTGACCGGCGCCGATGTGCCCGCGCGCAATCTGCAGGACACCAGCTATCTGCCCGCCGTGCGCCCGCTGGCCGTAGTCCGTCCGGACAGCGCCGAAGGTGTGGCCACCGCGATGCGGATCTGTGGCGCGCATGGGGTCGCGGTCGTGCCGCAGGGCGGTCTGACCGGTCTCACCGGCGGCGCGCACCCGATTGCGGGCGCGGTGATGATTTCGCTGGAACGCTTCAGCGGCATCGAAGAGCTCGACCCGGCCTCCGCCACGATGACCGTGCGCGCCGGCACGCCGCTGGAGGTGATCCAGAAGGCGGCGGATGAGGCGGGGTTCTTCATCGCGCTCGATCTGGGGGCACGGGGGTCGTGCCAGATCGGCGGCAACCTCTCGACCAATGCGGGCGGCAACCGGGTGATCCGCTACGGCATGGCCAAAGAGATGGTCCTCGGGCTGCAATATGTGCTGCCCGATGGCACGCTGATCACCGGCCTGAACAAGATGCTGAAAAACAACGCGGGCTATGACCTCAAGCAGCTGTTCCTCGGCTCGGAAGGCACCTTGGGCATCATCACCCGCGCCGTGCTGCGGCTGCATCCGAAACCCGGCTGCACCCATGCCGCCCTGTGTGGTGTCGACAGCTACGAGGATGTGGTGAAGCTTTTGGGCGCGGCGCGCCGGGGTCTGGGCCCGATGCTCTCGGCCTTTGAGGTGATGTGGCCCGATTACTGGCAGGTGGCCACGGTCCGGGTCAAAGGCGTGCGCGCGCCGGTGGACGGCGCGCATGCGTTCTACGTGCTGATCGAGATGCAGGGTCTGGATGAGGCCATCGACGGCGCGCGGTTCCAAAGCTGGATCGAAAGTGTGTTTGAGGCGGGGATCATTGCCGATGCCGCCGTGTCGCAAAGCATGGGCGATGTCGGGGCGTTTTGGCGCACCCGCGATGCCTGCGCCGAATTTGGCACCGTGCTTGGGCCGCATTCTGCCTTTGACATCGGCCTGCCGGTAACGGCGATGGATGATTTCGCCAATGCTTGCCGCGCGCGTCTGGCCGCCGAACTGCCCAATATGCTCTCGGTTTACTATGGCCATATCGGCGACGGCAATCTGCATATCGTGGCGCTGTCCGAAGGGGCCGCCGTGCAGCCGATGGCCGAGATCTGCGCCATTGTCTACGATACGGTGCGGGCTTTTGGTGGCACGATTTCGGCCGAACACGGGATTGGCTTGCTGAAAAAACCCTATCTCGGCTACACCCGATCAGCGGAAGAGCTTGCATTAATGGCCCGCCTCAAGGCCGCGCTCGATCCCGCCCATCTACTCAACCCCGGCAAGGTCTTTGACCCTGCAACAGGAGACCGCGCATGACTTCTCTCAAGGCCCGCATTGCGTCGGGCGGTATGATCCCCGCCGCCTGGGCCGAGCTGGGCAATGCCGATGTGGCCGAGATCATGGTCCGCCACGGCTGGAAAACCATCGTCATCGACGGTGAGCATGGCATTGGCGAGGTGGAAACCTGGGTCCATATGGCGCGCGCCATCGAATCCTCGGGCGGTGAGGTGATCCTGCGTCTGCCCGATGGCAATGACACCACGATCAAACGCGCGATCGACCGCGGGTTCCGCGCCTTCATCGTGCCGATGGTCAACAGCGCCGATCAGGCGCGGGCCGTGGTCTCCTCCTTCCTTTATCCCACGCGGGGCCGCCGGGGCTATGCCGCCCCGATCCTGCGCTGCTCGGACTGGGGCGCACGGCCCGGCTATGCCCGCGACGAGGCGCATGGCGAGGTGGTCATCATGCTGCAATGCGAGCATGTGCTGGCCGTTGAGGCTCTGGCCGAGATTGCCGCCGTGCCGGGGATTGACGCGATCTTCCTCGGACCGAACGATCTTGCCGCCTCGGCCGGGCATCTGGAGCGGATGGAGCATCCCGAGGTGCAGGCGCTGCTGGGCCGGATCGAGACGACCTGCGCCGCCGCCAACATGCCGCTGGCCACCGTGCGTGGCGCGGGCCGCGACTGGGCCGATCTGGAGCGGCTGGGCTACCGCCTTGTTATCGGCATCAATGATGTCTCGCTGCTGATCGAGGGCGCGCAGCGTGCCCGGGCTGAGCTGGAAGACCGCGCACCGCAGGCAAAAGCGCCGGGTTACTAAGCGTCCGAACCGGCAATTGGGGCTTCTGCAAACCGGGCCAAGCCAGTATCACGGGTTCAGGGCATTGAGGCGAATGACAGAAACGGGGCGCCCGGCACGGCGCCCCTTGGGATTGAAAATGATCGTTGTTGTGTTGCGCTATCCGACAAAGGCGCCTGATTTGTGCGCCGCTCCGCCCGCCCCCCGGGGCCGGGAGGGCCGGGCATGACCCTCAAGCGGATTTCGCCGCCCCCTTCGCTGGCGCATCTGGTGGCCGGACAGGTCCGCGAGGCGATCATCACCGGCGTGTTGCCTTTGGGCGAGAACATCTCGGAGGATCGGCTGGTGGCGCAATTTGGCGTCTCGCGCACGCCGATCCGCGACGCGATGGCGATCCTGTCGAATGAGGGGCTGGTGGTTGTGCGCCCCAAACGCGGCAGCTTTGTCTTTGAGACCTCACTCGAGGATATCCTGCAGATCTGCGACTATCGCATCGTGCTGGAAACCCAGGCGGTGCGCCGCGCCGTTCAGGTTGCGCGCGCTGATTTCCTCGCCGCCATGCAGGAGGTGCTGGGCTTGATGGACCGCGCCTTTGCGGCCGAAGACCACACCCGCTATGACCTCCTCGACACCGATTTTCACCGTCTGGCCTTTGACCATTGCGCCAACAGCTATTTGCGCGATGCCTATACCCTTGTGGCCGGGCGCATTGCGGCGCTGCGCGCCAATCTGACCGCCGCCCATCACGAACGCCGGGTGCTGTCGCGGCAAGAGCATCACCAGATGCACGGCCATCTCAGCACCGGAGATTTCACGGCCTTTGACGAGATGATCGGCGCGCATGTGCGGCGCACGGGCGATGCCTATATCCTGGCCCTGGCCGAAGGAAAACTGGGCGCATCCGCGCCCTGAGCAGATGCACAGCCAGCAACCTCAGCCTCGGTCCTGATGGCAGATTCTGACCGGAGGCACCTGCGTTCCATGACACTACATGCCGGGGGTCTCGGCAAATGGCCGCGCGTCAAGCGGCAATGCCGGCGCAGGACGTTGGCCGGGCACTGGGAAGACATCACCAGACCCTGAGCCAAAGCAGAGCTGTGCCAGGCCACCCCGCAAATGACCCAGAGCGTCGTAGTCCACACCCACCATCAGACCGCGCTCGCTCATGCAGGAGGCAGTGACAGGGTCTCGGGCGCTCAAGAGCCTCCGGTGGGATAGTGCGCTACAAGATCGCTTTCCGGACCATCTCCCGTTTTTCCTGACTTTGCAGAAAGACAGGCGATCTCTCGCTGTCCAGTTTTGAGTTTGCCCGCGTACAGGACGCCGCCGGATCGCCATCTTCTGTAAATCATACAGGCACTGCAGCAGCCCTCCCCGACGGAACAATCTGAGCGGGAAGTCCCGTTCTCAGCCGTTGCACTGCGGATGGTCGCAGGCCAATGCCGTATCTGCCGCAAGATTCATTTAGTTGATCTTTGTAAATCAATATTGACAAAAGAAAAGAAAAGGCGAGATTGAAGCGCAGAAGAACGGCCCCAAGCAAAAGTGAGTCGATGCCCGACATGCCCGAACATTTCAGCCCCCCTTTCCGCGATTCTGCCTTTGCGCGGCTGGCCGGACTGACAGCGCCCGAGGTGTTGATTCTGGGTGGCGGTGTGAATGGCGTGGCGGCGCTGCGCGACCTTGCGCTGAATGGCGTTTCGGCAGTTCTGCTGGAGCGCGGCGATTTTTGCGCCGGTGCGAGCAGCGCCTCGACCCGGATGGCCCATGGCGGGCTGCGCTATCTGGAGGGCCGTGAGTTCGGTCTGGTCGCTGAATCCGCGCGGGAGCGGAACCTGCTGCTGCGCCATGCGCCGCATCTGGTGCGGCCGCTTGAAATTGTGGTGCCGCTGAATGCCATCCTGCGCGGGATACTGGGTGCGGCGCTGCGGTTCAGTGGCCTCTCGCAGACCTCGGGGACGATGTCCTTGCTCGCGCTGAAGGTGGGCCTCGTGGCCTATGAGCGCTTCGGCGCGGTGGGCCGCGTCTTGCCCGGGCATTCCGTGACCCTGCAGCGCGCGCATTTTCCCGCCGCCCTGCGCCGGGGTACGCGGGCGGTGGTGCGCTACTTTGACGGGCAGATCGACAATCCCGAAGGCCTGATCTTTGAGATGCTGACCGAAGCGGTGGCGGCACATCCTGCCGTGGTGGCGGTGAACCACACAAACTGGTCCTTGCGCCCGGATGGCGCGGTGGAAGTGGCGGCCCCTGACGGGCCATTGCTGCTGCGGCCCAAGGTCATCGTCAATGCCACGGGCGCTTGGATCGATGTGGTCAACGCCCGGCTTGGCCTGCAAACCCGGCATGTGCGCGGTGTCAAAGGCGCACATCTGGTGTTGGACCATCCCGAGTTGCATGCGCGGATGGCGGGCCGTGCGTTCTACTTTGAAGATGCGCGCGGTCGCATGGTCATCTGCCTGCCACTGGCCGAGACCATCCTGATGGGCACCACCGAGATCGAAACCCCTTCGCCCGATGACAGCGCGGTGACCGAGACTGAAATCTGCTATTTGTTGGCCGCCCTCTCAGGTCTGTTCGATGATATCAGCGTCAGCCGGGCGCATCTGGTGTCGGTAACGACCGGCATTCGCCCGCTGCAAAACCGTGGCGGCTCGGCCAACCGCGCGGCGCGCGATCACGCTCTTGCCGAGGATCATTTGCCCGATGGCCGGACCGTTCTGTCGCTGGTTGGCGGTAAATGGACGACGTTCCGGTCCTTTGCCGAACTGAGCACGGACCGCGTGCTGGGCCTGTTGGGCCGCACGCGCCAGATCTCGACACGCGCGCGCGACTATCCCGGCGCGGGGGCACGGGGGACAGATCTGCTGACCCGCCGGTACGGGCGCTTTGCCGCTGAAATTGCGGAGTTTTGTGCCGGTTTTGCGGATCGCCCGCTGATCGGTGCGCCCACCTACACGGCCGGTGAAATCCGTTGGCTGATCCGCCACCGTGCCGCGCGTCATCTGGAGGATCTGGTGCTGCGGCGGACGCAACTGGCCTTGGCCGCGCGGTTGCACCGCAGCACACTCGAGGACATGGCGGGTCTTTTGGCCGATGAATTGGGCAAGGATGCCGCATGGCAGGCGGCTGAACTGGCCCGCGCTCTGGCCGATCCTCGCATTTATGCGCTGCGGCAACCGCCGGAGGAGAGCATCCATGCGTGATCTGGTGCTGGCCATTGATGCGGGCGGCACCGCGGTCAAGGTCTTGCTGCTTGATGCAGCCGGGCAGACGCTGGGTCTGCGGATGGCGGCCGTGGTGACAACCCATCACCCGGACGGCCGGGTGGAGCGCGATGCAGAGGCGTTCTGGCAAGCGACTGCGGCCGCGATCACGGCAGTCCTGGCCGAAGATCCTGCCCGGGCCGGGCGGGTCGCGGCCATCGGTTGCACCGGTTTTGGCAATGGCGGGTTTTTCGTCGATGCCTCGGGGCGCGCCACCCGGCCGGGGATCGTTTCGGTCGATCACCGTGCGCAGCCCCTGGTGACCCGACTGCAGGCCGAGGGGCATGCCGTGGGCATCTCGGCGGTCAGCGGCCAAAAACTCTGGGGCGGGCAAACCCTGATGCAACTCGCCCATCTTGCGGCGGCGGAACCCGAGGTGATGGCACAGACCAGCTGGGTACTGTCGTGCAAGGACTACATCCGGATGTGTCTGACCGGCACCGCCTGCGCCGATGCCACCGATGTCAGCGGCAGCGGGTTGATGGACATGGACAGCGGCGGCTATGCGGCACAGGCTTTTGCGGCCCTGAACATGCCCGAAATAGCCGGGAAAATGCCCCCGATGGTGGAGAATTCGGCGGTTGGCGGCATGGTCAGCGCGGCGGCGGCGGCACAGACCGGCCTGCGGGCGGGCACGCCGGTTGCGGGGTCGATGATGGATGTTGCGGCTTGCGCGCTCGGCGCAGGATCGGTGGGCACCGACCATCTGGTGATGATCGCGGGCACCTGGGCGATCAATTGTCTGGAGATTGCGCGGGGAAGCGCGCTGGGAACCGCCCTGCCTTTGATGAACATGCTGCACCGGGACGGCCAGTGCCAGTTGCTCTGCGAGGGAAGCCCCTCCTCTGCCGCCAATCTGGGCTGGTATCTCACGCGTGGGTTGGGGGGGCGTGTCTCGTTGGCGGAGGCGAACGAGATGGTCGCCACCAGTCCGGTTCAGACCAGACGCTGCCATTTCCTGCCCTATGTCTACGGCGCCGCACCGCGCATGGGCAGCTTTCTGGGGCTGGTGGCCTCGGATGACACCGCGACCATGTTGCAGGCGATTTACGAAGGCGTCGCCTTTCAGCACCGCCGCCATGCCGAAGAGCTGATGGCGCATTTGGCCGGGACAGGACCAAAGGCCATCCGGCTGGCGGGCGGGGCAGCGCGCAGCGGGCCTTGGGCGCAGATCTTCGCGGATATCTGCCAAATGCCGGTCGAGGTTTGCGAAGCCGAAGAGGTTGGCGCGTTGGGGGCGGCGATCTGTGCGGCCGTGGCGGGGGGGCTGCATCCCGATCTGACACAGGCCGTGGCGGCGATGGCCCGTGTGGGGCGCAGATATGCACCCAACCTGGCGCATGCCAGGTTTTATGACGAACGATTTCAGGAATTTCAAAAGCTTGACCAAGGACTACTGGCACTGCCTGCGTGACCTGGAGGCGTCACAGGCTGGGTTGGCATCACAAAAAACGGCAACAAGGGAGAGAGAAAATGACACTGAAGGGGATATTCCTGGGCACAGCCTGCCCGCTGATCATCGGGCTGCTGCCCGGCGGCGTCGCCGCACAGGACGCGGCGGCCTGCATGGGCAAAGTGCCCAGCCTGAACGTGATTGCACAGGGCATGCCCGCCGTGACCGCGCTTGACGCGCATCTGGCGGCGTTCAACGCCAAATGGGGCACCGAAGTCAAAATCACCCTGCTGGGGGAGAACGAACGCCGCTCCAAAGCCCGTCTGGACGCCTCGACCGGCGCCGGTGCCTATCAGGTGCTGTATATCGACGAGGCCAACCTGGCGGAATATGCGACCGCAGGCTGGGTCTATCCCTTGGCCGATGTGGTGCCCGCGGACTATGACCTCGCGGATTTCCGCGTCGATCTGGCCAATGTGGCCACCTATAATGGCGTGCAATATTTCGCACCCTTTGTTGGCGGTGGCGATGTGATGATGTATCGCACAGACATCCTGGAGGCCAAGGGCATTGCCGTGCCCAAAACGCTCGATGAGCTGGTCGCGGCGATCAAGGCCACCAATGACCCGGACAACAAGGTTTACGGCTGGGCGGCGCGCGGTCAGCGCGGCTCGGGTATGAATGTCTGGCGCTGGACGCCGTTTTTCCGCGCGATGGGCGGTGAATGGCTGAATGACGATGGCACCCCGGCTTTCGCCTCGGACGCGGCGGTGAAGGCCACGGAACTTTACATGGATCTGATGCAATATGCCCCGCCGGGCGTGGGCACTTTCAACTGGTCGGATTCAGTTGAGGCCTTCCGGGGTGGTCAGCTGGCCTTCTTGATTGAATCCGATGTGTTCGGCCCCTGGATGGAAGACCCGACCAAATCCTCGGTGGTGGGCAAAGTCGGCTATGCGCCGCCGCCCGAGCCGCTGCGCTCCGCAGGCTGGGGTCATGGCTGGGCGGTGTCGACGGTCGGCGCCAAGGATGATTGCACCAAACAGGTGGCGGGTGATTTCGTTGGCTGGGCCACCTCCAAAGAGATGGAAGCTTCGCGTCTGGCCGAAGGTATCTCGTCGGACATCGGCCGGGTCTCAAGCCTGCAAAGCGATGCGTACAAACAGGCAGTGCCTGCAGCCTATATTCAGGCGCTTTTGGACACGGGCCCGAAAACCAGCCTGCTGATCATGGCGAACCCCGCCTGGCCGGAGATTGGCGACAATCTGGGCCTTGCGCTGGAAGAGCTGTTCACCGGCACCAAAACCGACATCAAAGCGACGCTGGATCAGGTTGCCTTTGACGCCGAAGACAGCCTGGCTGCGGTGAAGTGACCCCAATGCCCGCCGGAAGCACCCTCCGGCGGGACCCTCATAGCCGGAAATGACCATGACCCGAAATCGCTTTGTTTTCTGGACTCTGGCGCCTGCGACACTGGTGCTGGCCTGCCTTGCCCTCGTCTCGACCGCGGGCGCGGTCTGGCTGGCGCTGATGAACCGCACGTTGCGCCACACGGATGCTGATTTTGTCGGGCTCTATAACTTCGCCCGGCTGCTGCGCGATCAGCGCTTTCTCAACGCGCTGCAGATCTCGGCGCTGTGGGAAGTGATCACGGTGACCGGCGCACTCGTCCTTGCGATGGGCATGGCGGTGGTGGTGCATGAGACAGTGCACAGGCCCTTGTGGCGAAATCTGATCTGCTTTGCCTTTCTGGCGCCGGTGCTGTTGCCGCGCGTTGCCGCCGCCTTTATCTGGCGTTTTCTCTATTCGCCGTCGTTGGGTCTGGTGAATTATCTGGCCGGGCTGTTGGGCTTTGGCCCGATCGAATTCCTCGCCGATCCCTCGATCGCCCTTGTGGCGGTGGCAGTCGTCGACATCTGGCAATGGGGATTGTTCTTCACCGTGATCTTGGTGAAGCTGCTCGAAACCCTGCCCCGCGCGCCGGTCGAGGCCGCCATGCTCGATAATGCACGGACCTGGGAGATCCATGCCTACATCACCCTGCCGATGCTGAAGGCACCGATCATCAGCCTCGCGCTTGTCAAGGCGGTGGAATCGCTCCGATCCTTTGATCTGATCTTTGTGATGACAGGGGGAGGCCCCGGCACAGCCACCGAAACCCTGGATCTTTATGCCTATCAGGTGGGCATCAACATGGGCGGCAAGATCTCATATGCCTCGGCCATGTCCATCCTTTTGCTGATCATCACAACGGTCGCCTTCACCATCATCTGGCGCGCGGGGAAAAAATGGGCTCGGTAATCTCAAAATCTCTAGGCCGCATCCTGTTGGCTCTGCTGGTCTTTCTCGCACTGTCACCGATTTTATGGACACTTCTCGGCGCCTTCAAACAGCTGCGTGACATCGTCACCCCGGTGCCCAAGCTGATCTTTGTGCCGACGCTGGAGAATTTCGCCACCATCCTGGGAAATCCTATCATCCGCGATGGCCTGCTCAATTCGGTCACCGTTGTCGGGGTGGCGGTTCTGGTGGGCGCGGCGCTCGGGATTCCGGCGGCGCATACTTTGGCGCGCTATGCCCGCAAATGGGGCGACGACATGCAGTTCTTCGTGCTCTCCATGCGGTTCATGCCGCCGGTGGCCATCGCGATCCCCTTCATCGTCATCTATCTCGACCTTGGCATCTACGACAGTCTGTTCGGCCTGATCCTCGTCTATCTGGTCACCACCATCTCGACGGTGATCTGGCTCTCGGTCCCTGCCTTTGAGCGTGTCCCGCGCGAGATCGAGGAGGCCGCCGCGATGGAGGGCTGCTCGGAATGGGAGATTTTCCGGCGGTTCTCGCTGCCGATTGCCGCCCCCTCGCTGTTTGGAGCGCTGGTCTTCACCTTCGTGCTGGTCTGGAACGAACTTCTGCTCGCGCTGACGCTGGCGGCCAAGAACGCAACGCTTCCCGTGGTGGCCGCCTCCATCACCTCGCTTGGCAAAGAGGTGCCATGGGGCGTCATCAATGCGGCAACCGTGGTTCTGGTGCTGCCGCCCCTCGTCTTTATCGGCCTTCTGATGGGCATGATCAATTCCATGGTCCGCAGCGGATCGAACTAGGAAAATCCTATGGCAAATATCAACTGCACCGGCATCACCAAAAGCTACGGTGGCCATCTCGTGATCGAAGGGCTGAACCTCGAGATCCCTGACCATGAGTTCGTTGTTTTTCTGGGGCCCTCCGGCTGCGGAAAATCCACCATGCTGCGGATGATCGCCGGGCTGGAGGAGCTGACCGCCGGGCAAGTAACCATTGGCGGCACTGATGTCACCCATCTGCCGCCCGGTCAGCGCGGGGTCGCGATGGTGTTTCAAAGCTACGCGCTCTATCCGCATATGTCGGTGGCCGACAATATCACGTTCGGGCTGCGCCGGCTCGGCGTCGACAAGGCCGATATCGCGCAGCGCATGGCGCATGTGGCGCAGCTTCTGGGGCTGGAGGCGCTGCTGGAGCGCAAGCCCAAGAACCTGTCGGGCGGGCAGCAGCAGCGCGTCGCGATGGCCCGCGCGATGATCAAGACACCAAAGGTGTTCTTGTTTGATGAGCCGCTGTCTAACCTCGACGCCAAGCTGCGGGAAAAACTGCGCACCGAGATCCGCAAGATCCACCTTGCGCTGAAAACCACCACGATCTTTGTCACGCATGACCAGCTGGAGGCGATGACCATTGCCGACCGGATTGTGCTGATGCGCGCGGGCAAGGTGGAGCAGCAAGGCCGCCCGGATGAGATTTTTGACCGCCCCGCCAGCCGGTTTGTCGCGGATTTCATTGGCTCACCCGGGATGAATTTCCGCATGGGCAAGGTGTCGCGCCAAGGCGGGCTGTGGGCCGAAGCGGGCTCGGTCCGGCTGGCACTCGACGCCGTGCTTTTTGGCCATCTGGCCGAGGGACAAGCGCTTGAGCTGGGGCTGCGTCCGGCCCGGATGGAACTGGCCAGTGCCGGTACGCTGAATGCGATCAGGGGCCGCGTGGTGCTGGTTGAGAATATGGGCGCCGAGGGGCAGGTGATCGTTGAGGTCGACGGCACGGATATGTCCTTTGTGACCAAGGAGTTCCGTGGCATCGCGCCGGGGGATGAGGTGCATTTCGCCATCCGGCCCGAACATATCCACGCCTTCGATCCCACCACCGGCATCTCACTGCGGCAAGAAGGAGCCGAGGCATGATCCATTTTGAAAACACCCGCTATGCCGCCAAAATGGCCCGGATCCGTGCGGGAAGTTATGCCAGAGGCGACTTTATTCTGGCCGATGCCAAAGACGCCAATCTGTCGGGCGGCATCCATGCCGCCGGGCTGACGCGAAATCCGCAGGGCGTGCCGGGCAGGCCCCGCAGCCGCACGGAATTCCTGGCGCAGATGCGCGGTCTGATCGTGCAGGACAAGATCGACATCATGCTCGGTTCTGCCGCCAACATCGAGGCCCTCGCCGAAGCCGGTGCTTTTGACACCAGCCCGGTCGCCGCCGCCTTTCGCGGGAATGAGGCCACGGACATGTGGGGCGGCATTCGGGGTGGCAGGTACCGCGCAACGGCTTCGCTCCCCCATCGCGGTGCCGATCTTGCGCGCGCACCGGCGGCGCTCTGTCTCTATTCCATCACCTTCAACAATGATGCCGCCGCCGATGCACGCACGCTGGAGGCCTATGCCGCCTTTCGCGCCGATGCCGAAAAGGCGGATGTCACGCATTTTCTGGAGGTGTTCAATCCCAACCTCGACACTGGCTTTTCCACTACCGAAACCGGCGCTTACGTCACCGATTGCATCTGCCGCGCCTTGGGGAGTCTGACCCGCGCCGAGCGGCCGGCGTTTCTGAAAGTCGCCTATAACGGGCCCGGGGCGCTGGAGGAACTCGCCGCGCATGACCCGTCGGTCATTGTCGGCATCCTCGGCGGCGGCGGCGGCACCCACCGCGACACATTCGAATTGGTGGTGCAGGCCGAGCGCCATGGGGCACGGCTGGCGCTTTTTGGCCGCAAAATCAACATGGCCGAAGATCAGCCAACCTTCATCACCTGGCTGCGCCGGGTGGCGGATGGTGAGGTTGACGCCGCAGAGGCGGTGCGCGGCTATCACGCCGATCTCGGCACGCTCGGCCTGCGCCCGGATCGTGGGTTGGACATTGACGCGACAATCACCGAAGATGTGCTCCGCCATGCGGCCCACTAACCTTGCACCGGAAGCCATATGACCCGCGTCAACCATCCGTCGAACCGAAACGTGGCCGAGGTTGCCTGGCTTTATTACATCAAAGAGATGACGCAGGGCGAGATTGCCAAGGCTTTGGGTTTGTCGCGGCCCACGGTGATCAGCTATCTGCGTCTGGCCCGCGAACGCCAGATCGTCTGCGTCAAGATCGCGGGCGAGCATTTCCGCCTGAATGCGGCCGCCGATGCGCTGAAGGAAAAATACGCCCTGCAAAGCGTGCAGGTTGTGCCGAATGACGGGCTGACAGGAACCGCGCTGGCGCGGGTGGTCTGCGAGGCTGCGGCGCAATTTCTGCCGGATTTCGTCGAGCCGGGCGATCAGCTGGGGGTTTCCTGGGGGCAGACGGTGTGGTTCGTTTCCGAGAGTGTGCCCTATTGGCCCGTGGCGGATCTGACGGTGCGTCAGCTGATCGGATCCATGGCCAACCCATTGCTGCCGACATCGGAAAGCTGCTCAACCGAGATTGCGCGACGGCTCTCGGCGGCCTGTGTCAATCTCAACGCACCTGCGGTCTGCACCACGGCCAGCCTGGCGGGCGTATTGCGTGCCGAACCGATCATTGCCGAACAATTGGCCAATCTGGTGCTGTGCAATAAAGCGATCTATTCACTGAGCCCCTGCACCCCCGACACGCATGTGGTGCAGTTCAAGATCGCAACCGAAGCCGAAATCAGCGATTACGTCAAACGCGGTGCCATCGGCATCATCGCCGGACGCTTCATCGACCCCGAAGGCGCTCCGGTTCTGGGACCGTTGGATGATCGGCTGATCGGCGCGGATCACGCCACATTGGCGGCGATGAATGGGCTTTTGGTGGTCAGCGGCCTGCACAAAGCCGAAGCGACAATTGCGGGTCTGCGGGGCGGCTATGCCAATCACCTGATCGTTGATCTGGAACTGGCAGAGGTCTTGCTCGCCGCACCGGTCTGAACGGGAGCGGTTTCGGGTTCTCGCTACGGCCACGGGAATAGCCGCGCAATTCCGCGATGCGGGTCCCGTGGTGCAGCCGGACGGATCATCCGCGCCCGGCTGCACCAAAGAGCCTGCCTCCCGGGATCAAAGACCCGGCGACACTTTCCAGTCGCGCAGCTTGTAGACCGTGCCCGGACGCGCGAAGGGCGTGTCTGATTTCTCGCGCAAGCGCCGCTTGAACGAATGGATCGGGGTCGCGCGGTCATCGATGCGCACCTCGACGACCGAGGGTCCGTCATGGGCAAAGGCGCGGTCCAGGGCCGGACCGATCTCATCGGGCTTTTCGACGTAGATCCCCAGCAACCCCAGCGCCGACGCCGCCCCGGCATAGCCCGGCACCACGCTTTGGCTTTCCAGATCTACCGATTGGACGTTGTTGAAATACAGCTCCTGCCACAGCTGAATCCAGCCCAGTTTGCCGTTGTTGATCACGACATTCACCACCTTCTGGCCGTATTGCGCCTGCGTGGCCAATTCACCAATCGTATAGGAAAAAGCGCCATCGCCCGCCACGGTGACAATGCGCGCCGCGGGCCGTACCGCCGCCGCACCAATCGCCCCCGGCACCGCATAGCCCAGCCCCCCCTGCCCGCGGGCAAACAGAAACTGGCGGCCGGTCTTTCTGGCGGGAATATATCCCGAAATCCACCCCGCCGAGAAGGAGGCATCCGAAACCACGATGTCATCCTCGCCCAGACGCTTGGCAATCTCGGCCATAACCCGGGGTGGCTGGATCGGCATCCGGTCCGAGGCAATCTCGGCGGCTTTCTCCGCCTCGCATTGGCCCTTCACCTCGGCAATCCGGGCGCGCCAGTCCGCATGCGCAGGGATCGTCGCCAGCGCGGCATCCAGCGCCGCAATCGTCTCGCGCACGTCGCCCATCAGCGCCGCGGTCGGGCGGAAGGTGCGTCCATGCTCCAACGGATCGAAGTCGATGGTGATCGTCGCCTGTTCCGCCAAGGGAAGGGACCAGTTCATGCCGGTGTTCTGGCTGACCTTGGAGCCGCACCAGATCACCAGATCCGCCTCTTTGATCAGGTCAATCGCCGCCTTGGACCCCAGCGGATTCAGCACGCCCGCGGCATAGTCGCGGGTCTCGGGCACCGAGCCCTTGCCCGAGAGGCTAGTCACCACCAGCCCGTCCAGCCGGTCCGCAAAAGCGGTGACCTGATCGGCCGCGTCAGAGCCATGCACGCCGCCGCCACAGACCAGCGCCGGGCGCCTGGCCTGTTTGATCAGCGCCGCCGCTGCGGCAATTTCCCCGGCAGGTGCGCAGCTGCGCATATAGGGGATCTGTACCGACCGGTCATCCACCCGGATCTTGAGCAGTTCCTCATCCCATTCGGCATCGAAAATGTCATGCGGGATGATCAGCGCCACCGGGCCGGGCCGGGGGGCCGTCGCCACACGAAAGGCGGTGCGGATCAGCTCGGGCAGCGCCGCGACCGAGGGCACGAGATAGGCCTCCTTCGAGCAGGCCTTGAAGAAGCTTAGCTGGTCAAACCCCTGACTGGCGATGCCTTTCTCCTTCAGCGACAACCAGTCAAGCGGCAGCTCGCCGATGATCCCGATCATCGGAATCGAGGCATTCAGCGCCTCAAGGAACCCCGCCGGCAGCAGGTTTGCCCCCGGCCCCACGGTCACATCACAAATCCCCGGCTTGCCGGTCAGCCGCGCATAGGCATCGGCGGCATAGGCGGCATTGCGTTCGTCACGCATGAGAATATGGCGAATGCGATCATTGCGGCGCGAGATGCCGTCATGCAGCGCCGTGGTCTGACCACCAGGCATCCCGTAGACATATTCAACGCCGTATTGCGCCAACATTTCGGCAATGAGGTCTCCGATATGAGCCATGATATTTCCTTTCATTGGCATAAGGGATCCGCGCCACGGCAAGGCACCGTGACCGGAAATCGCGAAAAAGAGTGAACGTTGAAGGGCCTAGCGCATGGCAGGGCTGGCCCGGCTTCGGAGGGCCTGCTGATGCATCAGCGGGCGCAACGCGGCATGGGTTTCAAGATAGATCTCCATTTGCGCGCGGAACCGCGCGTGGCGGATGGGGTCGGGTTGTATCTCGGACCGGATCCGCACCATCGCATCAGCGGCCGCCTTGAGCGAAGGATGCAGCCCCGCCCCGACGGCGGCGGTGATCGCCGCGCCAAAGGCCGTCGCTTCGCCGATTTCGGGAATGCGCAGTGACACGCCCGTCGCATCTGCATGCATCTGCGCCCAGAAGGGCGACCGCAGCACCCCCCCGGCCAGCGTCATCGCCCGCACCTTTTGCCCGGACGCCTGCAACCGCCCCAGTATGTTCGCGGTGCCAAGCGCCACGGATTCCATCAGCGCCCGCGTGACATCGGCGCGCGCATGTTTCAGCGTCAGACCCCAGATCGCGCCCTGCAGGTCGTAATCGGTGAAAGGGTTGCGGTTGCCCTGCCAGAAATCCAGCACCACCAGACCATTGGCACCGGGCGGCGCCGCTTCGGCCTCGGCGAGCATCGCGTCATAGCCATTCGCCCCCCCGTGCAACAGATCATGCCACCAGCGCAAGATCGCCCCGGAGGACACCTGCCCGCCCTCCATCACAAAGCTGCCTTGGGTGACGCAATCGGGATGCGGGCCAAACAGCCCCTCGATCTCGATGTCCTCGGCCACCACCGGCAGCACCAGATGCGAGGTGCCGGTGATCAACGCCGTCTCGCCCGGGCGCAGGGTGTTCAGCCCGACCATCGCCACATAGGCATCGGTGCCCCCCGCCACGACCAGCGTCTGCGGGCTGAGCCCCATCGCTTCGGCCGCCTGCGCAGTGATCGCGCCGATCGGATCGCCAAGGGCGGGCATCCAGACCGGAAAGCGCTCACAAATCCCCTCCAGCCCGATGCCGTCGAGAAAGTCCACCGGCCAACCGCCGTCGCGCGGGTTGCAGAACCAGCGGTTGATCGTATGATTTTGGCCCAGCGTCAGCTGACCCGACAGGCGCAGCGCGATGAAATCGGTCATCTCCACAAACCAGCGGGTGTCGGCATAGGCTTCGGGCGCATTGTCCTTGAGCCAGAGGATCTTGGGCAGCGCGGTTTCCGCCGAGACCCCCGCGCGCGAGCGGCGCAGGACAGGGTGGCCGCTCGCCTCGATCCGGTGCGCCTGTGGCGAGGCGCGGTTGTCCATCCACAAGATCGCCGGCCCGACCGGATCCTGTGCCGCGTCCAGCGCCACGAGGGTGCTGGAGGTACCGCCCGCGCAGATCGCGGCAATCCGGGCGGGATCGACCCCCGCCGCGGCAATGGCACCGCCCACGGCCGCGCAGGCCGCCTGCCACCATTCGGCGGGGTTTTGCGTGGCCCAGCCCGGGTGCGGGTACTCGGTGGGATAGGTGCTGTCGGCCATGCCCAGCACCTGCCCCCGCGCGTCGCAGATCAGCGCCCGCGCACCGCCGGTGCCGCAATCAAGTCCGATGCTCAGATCTTTGCGTTGTCCGGCCATGTCAGTGCTCCGTCCTGCGTGTGCCGGGGTGGCGCGCGGCAAATGTGGCCACGATCAGCCCCGTCAGCAGCAGCCCACCCTGAATAATCTGACGTTGAAAGTCCGGCAGGCCCAGCAAGGTGGTGCCACTGAACAGAACGCCGATGAACAGGGTCGCGGTCAGCGTACCCAGGATGTTGGGCTTGCCCACCCGCACCATCATGCCGCCCAGCAACACCACGGTCAGCCCATTGATCAGATAGGGTCCGCCGATCATCGGCTGCCCCGACGACAGGCTGGAGGCGAGCAAGATTCCGGCGAAGGCCGCGCTCAGCCCCGAGAGGGCAAACAGAATGACCGTCAGCCGCACCACCGGCACCCCGACCGACCGCACCGCGGCTTCGTTCTGCGCCATCGCATAGATATAGCGCCCGAAGGTCAGCCGCTCCTGCACAAACCAGGCCAGGGCTGCGATCACCAGCACCGGCAGCACAATCAGCGGCACCGCGCCCCCCAAGGCGGGCTGCAGCAGGGCGGAAAAGGGGCCCGGATCCGCGATACGGACCACGGTGCCCTTGCCCAAGGCCGCCGCCACCGAAGCGCAGATCCCCGCCGTTGAGATGGTGACGATCAGCGCGGGCAGCCGCATGGCGGCCACCAGCCAGCCATTGATCAGCCCGACCACGACCCCCGCCGCAAGCGACAGGGCAATCGCCCCCGGCCAGCTCCAGCCCTGCGCCAAGGCCGAGGCACAGAGCATGTTTGCCAATGCCGCCACCTGCATGAAGCTCACGTCAATCTTGCCCGAGGCAATGACCCAGGTCAGGCCCAGCACCATCACTACCATGATCGAAAATGATTTGAGCACGGTGGCGATATTGGTCGGCTCGAGCAGTTGCGGGCGCTGACTGGCAATGGCCAGCGTCACCACGATCACCGCCACAACCAGCCACAGATCGGTTGTCAGCCGGGCCAGCCTGCCCCGCCCGCGCGATGGCGGCATCGATTTCTCTTCATAGGTCATGGTCATGCCCTGCCTCCTTTGATGCTGCGCGGGGATTTACGAGGCCACAGGATGCGAAGCCCGCCCAAAAAGCCACGTGCGCTGTCCGAAAAGGCGAGAACGCCGATCAGCAGGATCAGGCTGACCACGCCATCGCTGTAGTAATAAGGCACACCCATCAGCGCGAAGCCGTCCAGCAGCATGGTGATCAGCAAGATCCCCCCGAAGCTGGCCACCACCGAGGTGCCCCCCATGATTGCCGCCCCAAGGAACACCCCCGCATAGGCGGGCATCATCAGATTGGCACCCTTGTTGGTCTCGGCCGTGCCGGATTCCGCCAGGATCAGCAGCACCGCCAGCACGGTGCACATTGCGCACAGAACATAGGCCAGAGCGACAAACCGACGGGTCGCGATGCCCGAGAAATGCGCCGCTCGGGGATTTTCGCCGGTGGCGTAAAACGCGAGACCGGTACGGGTCCGGTCGAGCACGAACCAGGCCAGTGCGTAAATCGCCACCAAAAGCCAGAGCGACACCCCAAGTCCCAAAAGCCGCGCGTCATTCAGATCGGTGATGCCACTGGTGAAGAAGTTCTGAAAGATCGAGCGCCCGCCGGTGTAGACAAAGGCAAGCCCTGCCCCCACCGACCCCAGGGCGATGGTTGTCACGATATCGGGCAGGCCAAAGCGGCTGATGGCAATGCCCGATATGGCACCGATCACCGCCCCCAGCGCCAGCCCCGCCACCACCACCAGCCACAGCGGCAGCCCGGCGGCAATCATCGCCCCCATCGACATCGCCGCAAAGGCCGCGACACCGGCGATCGAGAGATCGAATTTGCGCACGATCACCACGAAGGTCAGCCCCAGCGCTGCCAGACCATTGGCCGCCATGTGCCGGGCGATCCCATTCAGGCTGGCCGCGCTGAGAAAGCGCGGCTCGATCAGGCCAAACACCGCGCCGACGAGCAGCACAAGGACCACAAATCCAACTCCCCGCGCCGAATGACGCGTCCATTCCCGCCAGCCGCTCATCGCGCGCCCTCCCCCATGATACCCGCCATCAACAGCGCATCGCGCGTGAAAGCGCCCGATGCCGGCGCGACCTGCCGCCCTTTGTGCAGCGCGATGGTGCGGTCGGCGACGCCATGCACCTCGTCGCAATCGCTGGAGATGACGATCACCGCCGCCTCGCGCGACAGGGCGCGCATCAGGGCGTAAATCTTTGCCCGCGCGCCAATGTCGACGCCCACGGTCGGCTCGACGAAAATGTAGATATCCGCCTCGCTATAGAGCCCTTTGGCCAGCACGATCTTTTGCTGATTGCCGCCTGAAAAGCTGGCGGCGGGCGTGTTCAGATGCGGCGGATGCAGCGCAACCTGTTCGGCCAGTCGCTGCGTCTCTTGCCGCAGCCGCCGCCCGCGCAGGCTCCAGCGGCCCCCGGCTGCGCGGCGCAAATTGGCCATCGGCACGTTGAACAGCGCGTGCCGGGACAGTGCCAGCCCCTCGGTCCGCCGATCGCCCGGTACGAGGAAAATGCCCGCATCCAGCGCCGCGCGCGGTGTGCGCAGGCGGACCACCTTGCCCTGCACGCGGATCTCGCCCCGCTCGGGTGGGTCGACGCCAAAGATTGATTTGGCCAGCTCATCACAGCCCGACCCCACCAGACCAAAGATGCCCAGAATTTCCCCGCGATGGGCGCTGAAGGACACGTCTTCAAACCCCTGCGCCAGGCTCAGACCGCGCAGATCCAGCAAGGCCTCGCCCCGCGATGCCGGATCGGCCTTGGGCGGAAAGATATCGCCCATCGCCTCCCCCAGCATCAGATCCGCCAGCGACACGCCCGAGTGGCGCGCGTCGGGCACGGTCATCCGCGCCACACAGGTGCCCCCGCGAAACACCGAGAAACTGTCTGCAATTGCAAAGACTTCCTCAAGCTGATGCGTGATGTAGATGATGGCGATGCCACGGCTGCGCAGCTGGTTCATCAGCGCAAAGAGATCCTCGCGCTCGACATCGGTCAAGGTTGAGGTCGGCTCGTCCAGGATCAGCACGCGGATGCCATCGACGGCAATCGCCTGCAAGATCGCCACCGATTCCCGTTCGACCGCCGACATCTGGCCCACCTCCTGAGCGAGGTCGATGGGCACGGCAAAGCGCGCGAGCAGCGCCGAGGCGCGGGCCTCAAGCGCCGCGCGGTCGATCCGGCCGAGCAGGCCGCGCGCCATGGTCTCGCGCCCCAGAAAGATGTTCTCCAGCCCACTCATATCCGGCACCAGTTCGGGATGCTGCTGTACGGTGGCAATGCCCGCGCCAATCGCATCCTCGGGGGATCGAAAATGCACGGCGTCCCCGCCGATGGTGATCGTGCCGCTGTCCTTTTGGATCACCCCCGACAAGATCTTGATAAAGGTTGACTTTCCCGCACCATTGATCCCCAGCAGGGCATGCACCTCTCCCGGTTCAAGGTGAAAATCGACGTCGCGCAGGGCCTGAACCGGGCCAAAGCGCTTGCAGACCCCGGAGGCGGTCAGAACGGGCGTCACCATGCTTTCATCTCCTGAATTGGTTGCGGCATGAGAGGGATGCGGAGGGTGGACTGCCCCACCCCCCACCGATCAGTTACCCTGCTTCAGAGGGCGCGGACCCAGCCCAGTTTCTCGGCCTCGCCGGGGACGTCGAAATTATCCGGAATGCCGTTTTGCAGCATGTCCGGCGTGACGGCATAGGTCGGGGTGATGACCAGACGCGGCGTCTTGCGGCCGGCCAAGAGTTCATGCGCGTAGAAGACATCGAGATAGGCCATCTCATAAAAGCTCTGCGCCATCGACAGTTTCAGCGGCGTCTCGGAGGCGATGTAGTTGAAGGCCTGCGAGCCGCCGTCGATCCCGGTCAGGATCAGGTTGTTGCGCCCTGCGGCGCGTGCCGCCAGCGTGCCCTCGACCGCCGCCCCGTCCCAGGCGCACCAGACCGCATCCACATCGGGGTTCGAGGTCAGGATATTGTCCACCGCTTGCCGGGGCGACACATTGCCCGCCAGCGCAAAGGCCCATTCCGTCACCACCTCAATATCGGGGTAGCGGCGCAGCGCCCATTCCATGCCCAGCGTCCGCTGATCCCAACTTTCATTTTGCGGCAGCATCACGCGGGCGATTTTACCTTTGCCGTTCAGCGCTTTGCAGATGTATTCGCAGGAATACTGGCCCATGCCGAAATTGTTCGACATGGCGGTGGTGGAGACGTCTGCGCCCGGCACGGCGCTGTCGGCACAAAAGACCGGGATGCCTGCCGCGATCGCGCGTTGCACCGCCGGGGCAATCGCCACCGCATCGGCCGGGGTGATGAACAAAGCCTCGGGTTTTGATGCCACGAGCGAGTCGATCTGATCCGATTGCACCCGGGCGTCAAAGCCCGCGTCGGTCATCGTCAGCTCACCGCCCAGTTCTTTTACGGCGGCGTTGAAGCCGTCTTGCAGATGGCGGCCGGAATCATAGGTGGTCCACCCCAGCGCGGCGGCGAATTTACGCCCCGCAGCCTGTGCGCGCATCTCCTGAGGCCAGAGCGCGGCGCTCGCGGCCAAGGCAGCCGTGCCTGCCATGAACATGCGGCGGTTCAGCCCGTTCTGGGTCATGTCGTTGGTCATTGTCTTTCCTCCACTGTTGAACCGCCCTTTCCGGGTCGGTCTTTGTCGCCCGCCTCCCCCTCCTCCGGGGCGGTGGGCAAAGCGTTCAGCAGCGCGCAACCGCGCCTTGCCAGCGGTCGAAGGCCGCGGCGTAGCTGTCGGCATGGGCTGCCGAAGGACCGATCGCCCCGCGCAATTCGGGGCGGCGGAGCACACTGGCGAGCGGCGTATTGGTCGCCGCGATCATGCCCAGCCGCGCCGCGCCAAAGGCGGCACCCAGGGCGCTGCCGCGCGGGACATCCAGCTCGATCCCCAAAGTGGTCGCCAGCATCGAAAGCCACAGATCCGACTGCGACCCGCCGCCAATCGCCAGCAGGCGGCGCAACTCGGTGCCACTTGCGCGAAAGGCATCGGCGCATTCGCGCATCGCAAAGGCGACGCCTTCCATCACCGCCTGCGTCATCGCCGCATCATCGTGCTGATGCGCCAGGCCGACAAAGCCACCCCGCATCCGCGCATCCGAACGCGGTGACCAGCAGCCATCCAGAAAAGGCACAAAGGTCAGATCACCGGCGGCGCGCGGCGCGGTGCCCAGCTCTTGCACCAGATCCGCCGGGCTGCGTTTGAGCCGGGCCGCAAGCCATGTCAGACACGAGGTCGCCGAGAGGATGACCGACATCTGGTGCCAGCGCCCGGGCACCGCATGACAGAGGGTCTCAATCGCATGGCCGGTGGCGCGGCGTGGGCTGTCATTGGCCACAAACAACACGCCCGAGGTGCCGAGCGATACTGTGCCTTCGCCCTCCTCCGTCACCCCAGTGCCGCAGGCACCGCAGGCATTGTCGCCGCCGCCACCCGCCACCACCGGATGCCGCCGCATGCCCCAACGCGCCGCCAGCTCAGGCTGAAGCCGACCGGAGACCGCCGTGCCCTCGATCAGCTGCGGCATCTGGCGGCGGTCAAGCCCACAGGCGCCCAGCATCGGGTCGGACCAGTCGCGGGCGGCCAGATCGAGCCACATCGTGCCGCTGGCATCCGCCATATCGCTGACCTTTTCGCCGGTCAGCAGCAGGCGGATGTAATCCTTGGGCAGCAACACGCTGTGGATCGCGTCGTAGATCTGCCGCTCATGTCGCCGCAGCCACAGGATTTTGGCCGCGGTGACGCCTGGTGTCGGTTTGCGCCCGACATGGCGGATCAGATCGGGCACGCCGTCCAACAGTTCGGCGCATTCCGGCGTGCTGCGGGTGTCGTTCCACAGGATCGCCGGACGCAGAGGACGGTCGGCCGCATCAAGCACCGTCGCACCGTACATTTGACCCGAGAGCCCGATCCCCTCCACCGCCGCCAGCGCGGCGGGATGGCTGGCCGCCAAAGCGTCGAGCGTTTCGGTCACCGCCTCCCACCACAGGGCGGGGTCTTGTTCAGACCAGCCGGGATGCGCCCGCGTCACGACCAGCGGCCGCGAGGACACCTCGGCGATCAGCGCCTGCCCGGCGTCAATCAGGACAGACTTCACCCCTGAAGTTCCGAGATCTATGCCCAGAAACATCCTTCCTCCTCCCTCTGTCTCCGCCGCCTCAAGCGGATGAAATCGACACAGCGCCACGGGGCTCCTCTTCCCCGTTTGTCACCGCAGAGATGCGGTCAGGCGCTTTGTCGTGTGGCGATCGGCGCCTCCATGTGGCGTTCAACGGCGGCGATTTGCGCCGGGCTGAGCCGCAGCCCCAGCTTTGAGCGGTGGAACAGGACATCCTGCGCCGTCGCGGCCCATTCCTGCGCCCGCATGTAATCCAGCTCGCGCGCGCTCAGCCCGGCCCCGAAATCTTGTCCCAGATCTGCCCGTTGCTGCGCATCACCCAGCACCTGCCGGGCGCGGGTGCCGTAAAAGCGCACGAACCGCCGCGCCTCGGCATCCGACAGGAAGTCATAGGCACGCTTCAGCGCCGCCACCTCGGGGCCAAACTCCTGCGGCGCGAAATCGCCCCCCGGCAAGACCTTGGTGCCGGTCCATCCCGCGGGCAGTTTCAGCCCGCCCTGCGGGTCGCCCAGACAGGCCCCGATCCGCTCCAGCGCGGATTCCGCCAGCCGACGGTAGGTGGTGATCTTGCCGCCAAACACCGACAGGATCGGCGCTTGGGCGCGGCTGTCCACCTCGAGCACATAATCGCGGGTGGCGGCCTGCGCCTTTGAGCTGCCATCGTCATAGAGCGGGCGCACGCCGCTGTAGGTCCAGACCACATCGGCGGGGGTGACGGGGCGTTTGAAATTGGCCGAGGCCAGCGCGCACAGATAGGCGATCTCTTCCGCCGAGGCCGCCACCTCTGCCGGGTCGCCCGGATAGTCGCGGTCGGTGGTGCCGATCAGGGTGAAGCGGTCCTCATAGGGAATGGTGAAGACAATCCGCCCGTCGGTGTTTTGAAAGATGAAGCAGCGGTCGTGGTCATAGAGTTTCGGCACCACGATATGCGAGCCCTGCACCTGCCGCACCCGCCCCTTTGGCGGGCGTTTGGCAATGTCGCGGGCGACGTCATTGGCCCAAGGGCCCGCCGCATTAATCAACATCCGGGCCCGGATGATCTGCCTGCGCCCGGTTTCCCGGTGCTGCATGGTCACGCGCCAGCCACCCTCCGGATGTGGCTCGGCCCGGGTGCAGCGGGTGCGGGCATGGATAACCGCGCCGCGTTCCTGCGCATCCATCGCGTTCAGGATCACCAGCCGGTTATCCTCGACCCAACAGTCGGAATATTCATAGCCCCGGTGCAGATCCGCCCGCAGCCCTGCCCCCAGCGGTCCGCTTTTCAGATTGACCCGCGCGGTGCCGGGCAGCAATTTGCGGCCCCCCAGATGGTCATAGATGAACAGCCCCAACCGCAAAAGCCAGGCCGGGCGCATCCCCTTGGAATGCGGCAGCACGAAGCGCAGCGGGCGCACGATATGCGGCGCGATGTTCCACAACACCTCGCGCTCGATCAGCGCCTCGCGCACCAGCCGGAATTCGCAATGTTCCAGATAGCGCAGCCCGCCATGCAGGAGTTTGGTCGAGGCCGAGGAGGTCGCGCCCCCCATATCGCCTTGTTCGCACAGACAAACGGAATAGCCGCGCCCCACGGCGTCACGGGCAATGCCGCAGCCATTGATCCCCCCGCCGATGATCGCGAGGTCAAAGATCTGCTCAGACATGGGCGTGCTCCCGCAGCGGCACATGCCGCGCGCTCAGGATCCGCTCGGCGATTTCGACAAAGCCCGCACCGCCTTCGGAAGGGGCGACAAAGGCGGGCGGCGTGAAACTGCCCGGTGCAAAGTCGCGCACATTGGCAACGCCGCAGGAATTCGGAAAAAAGCCGAACATCGGCCCGTCATTCGGGCTGTCGCCGGCAAAGACCACCTGCGCGCGGTCGGCGTCGAGATCCAGCCCCAGAATATCGGCGGCAAAGACGCGGGTCATCGACAGCTTGTCATAGCTGCCAAACCAGCCGTTCACATGGATCGACGAGAGTTTCGCCACCGCCCCGGCATCCGTAAAAATGTCCAGAATCCGCTGCACCTGATCGTCGGGCAAGGCCGGCACGTCTTCGCAGAAATCGATCGCCAGATCGGCCTCACGGTAGAGCTGATCCGAGGCGATGCCCGCCCCCGGCACGTCATGCAGGATCTTTTCACGCAAGGCATCCAACCGGGCGCGGTTCGTGCGCCGCTCTTCCGGGCTGGCAAAGAACTTTTGCCGCATCACCCGGGCGCTGCGATCATAGGAGAAATAAAAGGCCCCGTTCTCGCCGACGATCCCGGCCACCGGCCAGAGTCGGGCAATCATATCGCACCAGCCCGCAGGCCGCCCGGTGATCGGCACCACCGCCAAGCCCGCCTCGGCCAGCCGCTCCAGCGCGGCATAGGCGGCGGCGGGCAATTGCCCGTCGGTGGTCAGCGTGTCGTCAATATCGGTCAGCACTGCAACGCAGCGGGCCAGTTGGCCGTCATCCAGCTCACTCAGCGGGCGCATCAGACGCACTCCTCGATGAAATCATTCAAAACGCCCATGTCATCCGCCAGATCGAGCAGCGAATAGCGGTCGCGCATCTCGCGGCAATGGCGCAGGGCATCGACATAGAGATCACGCTCCAGCCCGATCTCGTCATGGGTGGCGCCACCGCCCGCCGCGCGCAGATGGGCCGCCATCTCCTCGGGCGGCAACATCATCGCGCGCAGGGTCTGGCGCAGCTCAGGCCAGATGTCGGCCAGGTGCTGGTTGAAGGCGGCGGCTTTGTCGGTATCCATCGCCTTGGCGCGCGAGGCCCTGAGGCAATCGTCCACCGCCGCCGCCGGATAGCGCGCCCGGATTGCCGCCTCATCGGGCTTCCAACCGCGGATGCGCGGTGCCTCCTCGCGCGACAACAGCCAGTCTTGCAACCGGGCCATGGTGATGGAGGCCACCCCCACCTGTTGACCATGCACCGTGCCCGGATGCCGCGCGCCCGCGAAACTGTCGATCCAATGCGAGATCTGATGCTCGCCCATCGAGCCCGGATGGCTCATGCCCACCACGGCGATGCCCAGCCCGCCCAGTGTCAGCAACCGCTGCAGATAGCCGATGGAACCATGCTCACCCCGGCCCAGGTCGCCTGTGCGGCGCAGCACCTCTGCCTCATCCGCCTCTTGCAGCAGATAGGGGGCGGTCGCATAGCGCGTGCCGAGCAATATATGCGAGAAATACCAGTCCACCTGCGCCGTCGGGCGGCAGAGTGAATCGCCCAGACCCGCACCGATCAGATATTGCGGGGCTTTGGACGACACGTCGATGTCGATGAAAACGCCCTTGGCCGCATGGGCATTCTGGGTGGTCTTCAACCCGGAATCAAGGGTGATCGAAGCGGTGGACGAGGTGTAGCCATTCATCGAAGGCGCCGTGCCAAATACGCTGTAGCTGCGCCCGTCAAGATAGGTGGCATATTTGCACAGATCATTGATGCTGCCCGAGCCGACGGCGATCAGCGCTTCCTGATCGCGGGTCAGTTCCTGCAGCTGCCGCACCTGGGCTGCATCCGCATGCGGATGGTCGAGGACAAAAAGCCGCCCCTTGCCGGCCAGCTTATGCGCAATATCGGCGCCCATCACCGCCGCCGTATCGGCATCACAGACCACCGCATAGCTTTGCGCAGTCATCACCGCCTCGACCATGTCGCGCGCCGCCGCGGCAAAGCCGTCGCCGATCTCAATATGTTTGAACGGAACTTCGACCGCATGCCCGGTGTCGGGATCGCGCCAGCGGCCCTGTGTGACCTCCTCAATGAGGGTGTTCCAGCCCGCCGTGCCGCGCGCCTGTGCCGAAAGCGACATGCTCATTTGCTCCTCCCTCGCAAAATCCCCCGCCTGAATTGAAAGTTGCCAGAGAGTCGTGACATCTGTCAATAGCATTATTCACGCAGTACCGGCATTTGCCACGAGGCTTGCGTTGCGCTGGTTTCTGATTGAATGTCGGACATCACTTCGCAATAAGGCGGCATTTGAGGAGCGGGCATGGCCGACAAGCGCGACAAGAATTCCGCCGCAGATGCGCGCGTCAGCGGACGCCGCAACGTCCCCTCACGCTTTGCGATGGATGAGGTGCTCTGGGCGGCCTGGCTCTATTATGAAGAGGGCCAGAAACAGGAGCTGATCGCCGATCAGCTGGGCATCTCGCGGGCATCGGTTTTTAACCTGCTGCAAAAGGCGCGCGACGAAGGCATTGTGAACATTTCGATTGATCCCTCGCGCATTGCCCGCGCCGATCTGTCGCTGGAACTGTGCGAGTTGAGTGGCCTGACGGAATGCTACGTCCTGCCAAACCCGCGCAATCCCGCAGAATTGCACCAAGAGATCGGCCATCTGGGCGCACGGGTGCTGGAGGCACGGCTCCTGGCAGACGATACGATCGGCGTTGCATGGGGGCGCACGGTGTTGGCGCTGTCGCAGCACCTCAGCTCCGTCAGCTATCCCAATATCACGGTGACCCAGGTCACTGGCAGTGCCGCGGCAACCTTTGATTTCTCGCCGGTGCTGTGCACCTCGAACATCGCCGAACGGTTGTCGGCGCGCTGCGTCAACCTGCATGCGCCGGGGGTGGTTTCCTCGGCCCATGTCAAAGATATTTTGATGAACGAGCCCGAGATCCGCAATCACTTTGACCTGCTCCGCCATTGCAGCAAGTCGATCTTCGGGGTGACGCAGCTGACCGGCGAGACGTTGCTGGTACAGGGTGGGTTCATGTCCGAGACCGAACTGGCGGCCTATCGCGCCTTGGGGGCTGCCGGGTTTGCCGCAGGCTATTTCTTTGATGTTGAAGGAAATATCGTGCGCAGCGAGTTTGATGAGCGCCACATTACCATGGAGCTTGACGACCTGCTGAAGGTTCCCGAGCGGATCTGTGTTGGCGGCGGGCCGGAAAAGGTTGATGCGATGTGCGGCATGTTGAAGGCGCGTCTGGCCAATGTGCTGGTCACCGATGAGGTGACGGCCCGCAATCTGGTACATGCCTGCAAGGCCACCCGGTAACCGGCGGCGCAACCTTCCCCGCGGGAGGTGCCGATGCGCTGCTCAGACCGAGTGACGGCAGATGAGCTGATAGGGTACCTGCTGATGGCGCGCGGCGGTGGCCCTGCCCTGCAGCCGGTCCAGCAACAGCCCCGCCGCCGCATCGCCGATGGCACTGCCGGGCGTTTGCACCGTGCTCAGTCCCGGGGGCACTTCGGCGGCAATATCGTAATTGCCATAGCCCATCACCGCCAGCTGCCCCGGCACCGCGCGGCCGGTGCGGTGGCATTCAAACAGAGCCCCGACGGCCAGAATGTCGGTCATGCAAAAGATGCCATCCATGTCGGGCCAATGCGTCAGCAAGCGGCGCAGACCTTCGCTGCCCGCCTGATAGCCGTTGCTGTCAGCGGGCAGGAGCACCAGCCGCTCTCCCGCATCGCCGACCTCGGCCATCGCCGTGCGGTAGCCCTTGATCCGCTCGCTCAGCCGCCGATGTCCCGCAGGCTCAAGCCCGATCATCCCGATCCGGCGACGGCCCGATGCGAGGAGGTGACGCACGGCATCGCGGCTGGCGTCATGCTCTGAAAAACCCACCGCCAGATCGACCAGCCCCGGATGCAGATGCCAGGTTTCAACCAGCGGCGTGGCCTGTTGCCGGATCAGATCGCGCGCCGCAGGGTCCTGCAGCTCGCCCGCAATGATGATGCCATCGACCCGCCGCCCGATCATCGCCCGCAGCGTCTCGACCTCGCGCGCCGCCCCTTCCAGTAAAGTCATGATCACGTGGTACCCCTCGGCCGCCAGCCGATTGCCTAGGGTTTCGATCATGTCAGCGAAACTTGAATAGCGGATCGAAGGGGTCAGCAGCGCCACGACTTTGCTCTGGCCCGAGGCCAGATTGCCCGCCATCGCATTGGGCACATAGCCCAGCATCGTCGCCGTCTCCAGCACCTTGCGCCGGGTCTCGGGGTTGACCAGATGCGGATTGCGAAAGCTGTTGGACACGGTCATCGGCGACACCTGCGCCACGCGGGCCACATCGGCCATGCGAATCGTGCCCTTGGCCATCTTCTGCGTGTCTTCCACCTGATCCGTCCCCGCTCACGTTTCACATTCTGCCCGAAGTTCAGGCACATGGCCTTTGGCCGCGCCTGAATGGCTCCCTATAACATGTAGCGCTAAAATAAATCTATTGCACGGTGAAATTTTAGCGCTACAGTTCAATATGTAGCGCTACAATAACCGAAATATGTGAAAGGAATCGACGTGACCTTCTCAATTCTGGCCCGGGACCCGGACACTGGCATGTTTGGCATGGCCATGGGATCTTCCGGCGTGGCGGCGGGCAATCGGTGCCCTTGGGTTCAGGCTGGCGTGGGCGGTATTGCCACGCAGCACCGGACCGACACCCGTGCGGGACCGCTGGGGATCGACCTTCTGGCCAAAGGCTGTTCGGCGGCGGAAACCGTGCGCATTCTGGCCGAAAGCAATGACTTCCCAGGCGAGCGGCAGTTCGCGGCGGTGGACCGTCTGGGCCGCGTGGCCTTTTACAGCGGCCCCGAGATCACCAACATTAACGGCGGCTATGTCGGCGAACAATGCGTGGCCACCGGCAATTTCATCGCGCAAGAGGGTGTGCCCCGCGCCATGGTCGAGGCCTATGAGGCCGCCCGCGGTCAGGGCTTTGCCGAGCGGCTGCTGGCGGCAGTGGATGCGGGACTTGCGGCGGGCGGCGAGACCAAGGAAATTGGCGCAGCCTCGCTGACAATTGCCGATAAAGAGACATGGCCGCTGGTCGATCTGCGGGTAGATTGGCAAGACAAGCCGCTGACCGAACTGCGCCGTCTTTGGGATTTCTACAAGCCTTTTCAACAGGTTTTCGTCGATCAGGTTATTCATCCCGAAACGATGGAAAAGCCGGTCGATGCGCCGATGAACATCTGACGATCCTTTCCGCCCGGGGCGGCAGCCGCACCGGGCGGGCAGAGCCAAAAGCGACAAAAAGTCGATGAAAACAATCAGGCCTACTTTCAGCGCCACTCCAACACCGAGGATACCATGAAAACACTCACCCTCACGGCCGTCGTGATGGCAGCCTCCCTGCATGCCGCATCGGCCGAACAGGCCACGCTGGTCATCAATTCCTATGGCGGCCCCTATGAGGCCGTGCAACGCCAGGTGATCTTTGAGCCTTTCGAGAAGGCGCATGACGTCAAGATCCAGGTGGTCACCGTCTATTCCGCCGACATGTTGGCGCAGTTGCGCGCGCAAAAGGACGCGCCGCAGTTCGATCTGGTGCAATTCTCCGGCGGTCAGGAAATCCTCGCCGCGCGCGAAGGGCTTTTGGCACCGGTTGCCCCCGAAGCGCTCTCACATGCCAAAGACCTCTATCCCTTCGCGCTTGAGGGGCTGGCCGAGGGTCGGGGTCCGGTGACGATGGTGACGGCGATGGGCCTGATCTATAACGAAGAAACCGCGCCGAAAGTGCCAAGCTCGTGGAAAGACCTCTGGGATCCGGCCTTTGCCGATCATGTCGTGCTGACCGATCTCTCAAACACCTATGGCCTGCAAAGCTTCATGATGATGAACCGCGTCTGGGGCGGCGACATGGACCACTGGCAGCCCGGCCTCGACAAGGTCAGCGAGATCATTGATGGCTCGGTGGTCATCACCTCCTCGCCGGAAATCCAGCAGAATTTCGCGCAAAATGACGCCTGGATCGCGCCTTTCGCGCAGGATTACGCGCATGTCATCCGCCAAAGTGGTCTGCCGGTGAAATTCGTGGTGCCGAGCGAGGGTTCATCCGCGCTCTACATCACGATGAACGCGGTGGCGGGGCGCCCGCAGCAGGACCTGGCCGATCAGCTGATCGATTTCAGCCTCTCGCCAGAAGTGCAGGCCGCGATGGCGCGCGAGATGCGCTATTCGCCGACCAACCGCACCACCGAACTGCCCGATGATATTGCCGCGGAAGTGGCGCATGGCGAGGGGCTGGAAAAGCTGGTTCGCTTTGACCCCACCAAGCTGGTCGAGATCGCCCCCAAGATGATCGCCGACTGGAAACAGATGATCGCCCGCTAAGGCGCATCACACAGGCAATCGGCGCGGCGGCCCTGCGGTCGCCAAGCTTCCCCGAACGGCAGCAGATGAGGCCCTGATGAACCGCATCCCGCAAACCCTGTTCCTTATCCTTCCCGGTCTGGCGATCATGCTCGCGGCCTTTGTCGTGCCGGTCGCGGGCATGCTGGTCCTCGGCATTCAGGATGAGAACGGCTTTACCACTGCCCATCTGTGGCGGTTTCTGGCAGATCCCTATTCGCTGAAGATCGGGCTGCGCACCATCCGTCTCTCGCTGATCATCAGTCTGGTCTGCACGGCAATCGGTGTGCCCATGGCCTATGTCATGGCGCGCGGCAGCCGGCGGCTGCGGATGATCCTTCTGATCGCGGTGATCTTGCCACTGATGACCAGCGTCGTCGTGCGCACCTTTGGCTGGATGGTCGTTCTTGGCCGCAATGGCGTTATTCCCGACATGCTTTACGCATTGGGGCTGGTGAAGCGCAATTTCTCGCTGATGCAAACCGAGACCGCAATCGTGGTCGGCATGGTGCAGATCGTGCTGCCGTTCATGGTGCTCAGCGTGCTCGGAGTCCTTCAGCGGCTGGACCCCCGGCTGGAGGAGGCGGCGCGTGTGATGGGCTGCAGCTTTGTCGCGGCCCTGCGCCGGGTGGTGTTGCCGGGCGCGCTGCCGGGAATTGTCGCCGGATTTTTGCTGACCTTCTCGCTCTCGGCCAGCTATTTCGTCACCCCCACCCTGCTCGGTGGCGCGCGTCTGCCAACACTGGCGGGCTCGATCTATGAGGCGGCAACCAAGACGCTCGACTGGCCGTTTGCCGCCGCACAATCCATTATTTTGCTGCTGGGGCTGCTGGGGCTGATGCTGCCCTGGTCGCTGGCCGGGAGGGTCCGTCATGGTTGAAGCAACCCCCCGCTGGATCGCCGTCGCCACCGCAATATTGCTGGTGCTGGCCGTTGTCTTCCTGATCGCGCCGCTGTTGGTGGTCATCGGCGTTTCTTTCACCGCCGGAGATTATATTTCATTTCCGCCACAAGGGCTTAGCCTGCGCTGGTATATCAGGGTTCTGGCCGAAGGGCGCTATACCGCCGCCGCGCTGACCAGCCTTGCCATCGCCGTGCCCGTAACCTTGGCGGCAGCGGTTCTGGGGGCGGGCACGGCCATTGCCCTGCACCGGCGCCTGCTGCCCGGCTCTGGCCTGATTTCGGGACTGTTTCTGGCCCCGATCGTGCTGCCCTCAATCATTCTGGGCCTTGGCCTGCTGATGCTCTGGAGCCGCAGCATCGGGCCGACGTCCCTGCTGACCATCTTCATCGGACATCTGGTACTGGCACTGCCCTATGTCATACGCACCACGCTGGCCGTGCTGACCACCTCCGACACGTTTCTGGAGGAAGCGGCACGGACCATGGGGGCCGGACCCTGGCGCAGCCTGTGGCGGGTGACCGTCCCGCAATGCCTGCCCGGAATCGCGGCAGGGGCGTTCTTCGCCTTCAACATCTCGTTTGACGAAGCCGTGGTCTCACTGTTTCTGCGCTCGCCCGAGGTGGTGACGCTGCCGATCCAGATCTACACCCAACTAGAATTCAGTCCCGACCCCTCCATCGCCGCAGTATCGAGCCTGATGATCGGGCTGACCATTGTCCTGATCGTGCTGATCGAGCGCGCGATCGGTCTTCAGAATGTCACGGAGTAAGCCATGCGAGCCGTTGAAATCACCAATCTGCACAAGTCCTACGGCACGGTCGAAGTCATCAAGGGCATTGATCTGGCCATTGAGGCGGGGGAATTCGTCAGCCTGCTCGGCCCCTCGGGCTGCGGCAAGACCACATTGTTGCGGATGATTGCCGGGTTGGAAACCGCCAGCACCGGCGTGATCGTCATCGGCGGGCGCAGCTGCACGCATCTGCCGCCGGAAAAGCGCAACATCAGCATGGTGTTTCAGTCCTATGCGCTGATCCCGCATCTGACGGTGCTGGGCAATGTGCTGTTCCCGCTGGAAATGCGGGTGATCGGCGCCGCCGCCGAGCGCCGAGCGCAGGCGATGGCCGCCCTTGAAATGGTGGGGCTGGCGCATCTGGCCAACCGCCTGCCCCGGCAACTGTCGGGCGGGCAGCAACAACGGGTGGCGGTGGCCCGTGCCGTGGTCTCGCGTCCCGATGTGCTGCTTCTGGACGAGCCGCTTTCCAACCTTGATGCCGCGATGCGCGAGCGGATGCAGGAAGAGCTGATCACTCTGCACCGCGCGACCGGCCTGACCACGATTTTCGTGACGCATGATCAGGAGGAGGCGCTGAGCATGTCGGACCGGGTCATCTTGCT
Source organism: Phaeovulum sp. W22_SRMD_FR3 (assembly GCF_052113705.1). NCBI lineage: Bacteria > Pseudomonadati > Pseudomonadota > Alphaproteobacteria > Rhodobacterales > Paracoccaceae > Phaeovulum > Phaeovulum sp. W22_SRMD_FR3. The sequence goes on from NZ_JBGQOG010000008.1 coordinate 70,565, forward strand.
CAATGGCGGCTCTATCGAGCAGCAGGGCCAGCCTGCAGAGCTTTATAACGCGCCCCGCACCCGTTTTGCCGCGAGTTTCATCGGGGCGACCAATCTGATCGAGGCAGAGATACGCAGCGATCCCTCTGGCAGTTTTGCCTGCATCAAGGGCGGTCAGCACCTGCGGCTGGCCGAAACCGGAGCCCGCCAGGGGGCGGGTTATCTCAGCCTGCGGCAGGAGGATATCGTGCTCTCCGCCGATGCAGATGGTGTGGGGGGCATTCCGGGGGTGGTTGAAAACCGCATCTATCTGGGGGCGCGGGTGCGCTATGTGATCCGCACCGAGGCCGGGGAAATGCGCTGCCTCGCGGTCCCGGACCGCAGCTATGCGGTGGGCGACCGGGTGCGGCTGGCCATCGCGCCCGACAGGGTGCGGCTGCTCGCCGCCTGAGCTGAAGCTCTGGCCGGGGGTGTCCGTCACACGCCCCGGCCCCGGTTTCCACGATGGCGGCGGGCGGTGGCGGGGCTCTCTCCCCGGGCCACCCTCAGCTCAGCACGATTCCACCATCCACATTGAGGCTTTGGCCGGTCACAAAGGCACTGTCATTCGAGCAGAAGAAAGCGACCGGCCCCGCCACATCCTCCGGATCACCGATGCGCGCCATGGCGGTTTTGGCTTTCCAGGCGTTGCTGATCGCCGGATCGTCCAGATTGACCCGGCCCATATCGGTCAGGATGATGCCCGGGCAGATACAGTTGGCGGTGATACCGTAAGGGCCGACTTCCTGCGCCAGCACGCGGGTAAAGCCCATGACAGCGGCCTTTGAGGCCGAGTAATGCGCCTGTTCCGGCGCGCCATGCTTGCCGCCGATGGAGGCGATGTTGCAGATGCGCCCGTAGTTCTGTGCCTTCATCAGGGGCAAGACCGCCTGCACCACCAGAAAGGTGCCCTTTGCGTTGATGTCCATCACCCTGTCCCAATACTCTTCCGGGCAGTGCTCCACATCCGAGGCGCGCAGGATGCCCGCGTTGTTCACCACGGCATGCAGCGTGCCCATCTGCGCCACGGACGCCGCGACCATCGCCTGCACCTGCGCCTTGTCCGAGACATCGGCATGCAGCGCGATGACCCGGCCGCCATGGGCGCGGGCCTCGGCGGCGGTCTCGTCGAGGGGTGTGGCCTGCGCCGCGATATCGTTCAGCACAAGGTCAAAACCGCGCGCGGCCAGACCGAGGGCGATGGCTTTGCCGATCCCGCGGCTTGCGCCGGTGACGAGTGCGATACGTGCGTTCTGTGTCATTCTGTTCACCTGTCAGATTGCTGTATAACCGCCGTCCACCGTCAGCACGGTGCCGGTCACATAAGAGGCTGCATCCGAGGCCAGATAGGCCACCGCCAAGGCAATTTCGCGCGGATCGGCAAGGCGGCCCATGGGGATACCCGCCAGCCAGGTGTTGAACCATTCCGGCTTGGACCGGCCAAGCAGCGTCAGTTCGGTGGCGGTATAGCCCGGCGCCACTGCATTCACCCGCACCTGCCCCGCCCATTCCACGGCAAGCGATTTGGTCAGCAGGTTCACCCCCGCCTTCGCGGCATTATAGGCCGCCTGCGGTTGCGGATGCACCGTCACCGCCCCACAGATCGAGCTGATGTTGATGACACTGCCGCGCCCGGCCGCCACCATATGCCGTCCGAATGCGCGGCTGGTGTGAAAGACGCCGTGCAGGTTGACATCAATCACCCGCCGCCACTCTGCGAGATCGACATCAAGCGAGGGTGCGTTCATCACGATGCCCGCATTGTTCACGAGGATCGCGGCAGGGCCATGTTCGGCCGCCAGCGCCGCCGCTTGCTCTTCACATGCCGCAGCGTCAGTGACATCCAGCATCAGGGCGATGCCGCCCAATTCCTGCGCCAGCGCTGCAGCCGCTCCGGCGTCGCGGTCGGCCACCACCACCCGCGCGCCGCCTTCGGCCAGAACCGTGGAAATCGCGCGGCCAATGCCGGCGGCCCCGCCGGTCACCACAGCCAGACGCCCGCTCAAGTCAAACTCGCGGATCATACCAAGGCCCCTTTCAGCGCCGGATACAGCGCTTTGTAGCGTTGATAAATCTCGTCATAGATCGCGGTTTCGCGCGCGCGCGGCTCGATACTGGTCCCCGGCCGCACCAAGGCCGCGATGCCGTCATCGATGCTGTCAAAACGCCCCGCCCCAAAGGCTGCGAGCACCGCGGACCCGGTTGAGGGCGCATCGGCCGAGGCCGGGATCCGCACCGGCAGGCCGGAGGTGTCGGCGTGGATCTGCATCCACAGGCGCGAGGCCGTCGCCCCGCCCCCCACCGTGATCTCGGTCGAGGTGTAGCCCCCTGCCCGAAAGGCATCCAGAATGGCGCGGGTGCCAAAGCCAATGCCCTCCATGATCGCCCGGAAGATGTGCTGCGGCTCATGCGCCAGCGTCAGCCCGACCAGCGCCCCCCGGCTGAGCGGATCGGTGAAGGGCGTGCGGTTGCCCTGAAAGTGGTCCTGCACGATCAGCCCCTCGCAGCCCGGCTCAAGCGCCTCGGCCAGACGGTTCATCTCATCCAGATCCAGCGTGCCACCGGTCAGGCGGCGCAGCCAGTTGATGATCGACCCGGTCGAGGTCTGCCCGCCCTCGACAATCCACCGGCCCGGATAGACGATGTCAGGATAGGCGCCCCAAACGCCCGGCGCGTACAACGGCGCCTCGGTCACGCCAAAGAGCAGATGCGACGACCCGGTGATCAGCGCCAATTGCCCGGGCTGGGCCACCCCCAACCCGATGATGCCGATCAGCGCATCCGCGCCGCCCTGCACCACCTTGACGCTTTGCCGCAACCCGAGGGCATGCGCGGCATGGGGCGTCAGCGTGCCCACCACCTCGCCCGGGGGCACCACGCGGTCGGGCCATTTCGCCTCAAGATCCTCCAGCCCCAGCTTGGACAGGATGCCCCGGGCCCAGCCGCCATTCCGGCTGGAATAGTGCCAGCGCAACCCCGCATTATCGAGGCTGGCACAGCGTTCTCCGGTCAGCCGCAGGGTCAGAAAGTCCTGATATTCGCAGATCGTATGGGCGGCATGATAGGTCTCGGGCTCATGGCGTTTCAGCCAGAGGGCCTTGGGGATCATCCATTCCGCCGAGACCGGACCCCGTCCCGCGCCATTGATCGCCAGCGCCGCATCCCCGGTGGCGAGCACCGCATCCGCCTCGGCATGGGCGCGCACGTCCATCCACATCAGCGCAGGCCGCAGCGCGCGCCCCTGTGCGTCCAGCGCGACCACGGTGCAACTGGTCGTGGCAAAGCACATCGCCTCGATCTCGGCCGCATCAATGCCCGCCGCGGCCACCGCACCCGCAGTGGCATTGACCAGTGCCTGCCACCAATCCTCGGGGTTCTGTTCGGCCCGCGCACCGGGGGCAAACCGGGTTTCATAGCCCACCGCTTTTTGCCCCAGACAGGTGCCTGTCAGATCATAAATCCGCGCGCGCAGGCTTTCGGTGCCCCCGTCAGCGGTCAGGTAATACGCCATTCTCTTCTCCCCCCTTACCCCGCCCGTTCAGGCAAGGCTGCGCCAGGCCTCCAACGCCTTGGCACCATACATCACCGCCGGACCACCGCCCATCTCGACGGCAACCTCAATCGCTTCGATCAGCGCGGCCTCCTCCGCCCCATGCCTGCGCGCCGCATCCAGATGATAGAGGATGCAATCTTCGCAGCCTTTGGCGATGGCGATCGCCACGGCCACCAGTTCTTTCTGCGCGGCTGAGAACTGGCCGGGCGTGGTGGCGGCTTTGCTGATCCCCGCGAAGGACTGCATCAGACCGGGTGCCGCCTTGGCCAGGCCGCCAAGCCGGGTTTTGGCCGCGGCAAGGCCTGCTTTTGCGTCACGCATTCTCGTGTCCTTTCAAGATCAGATCGACCACCTCGCGCGGGGCGTCCCATTGCGGCATGTGGCCGGTGGCCATGAAATGTACGGCAACGCGGGCGGGCAGGTTCAGCGCGTCAGTGGCGGAAACGATGCGGTCTTCGGTGCCAAACACCGCGCGCAGTGGCAGGGTTTCGGGCAGGGCCTGCAGGGCGCGGATCAGATCGATCCGCTGGCGCCCCTCGGGGGCGGCCAAAACGCCCGCCAACTGTGTCAGTCTGCCACGTGCCAGCTCTGTGGCCATCTGCGCCAAGACAGCGTCAGAGAGCGCACCGCCCTTCGGGCCGAGGAGGCGCAGCAGATGCGCAACCTCGCCCGCCGTGGTTGCCCCGGCCATGCCATGCACGAAATCCGCGCCAATCTGCGGGCCACAGCCTGCGGGCGTCAGCAGCACAAGGCCGGTGACCTTGCTGCCCAGCCGCGCGGCCAGCGCCACCGCCACCGCCGCCCCCAGCGAATGCCCGACCAGCACCAGCGGCCCGGGCAGCAAGGCCGCCATTGCCGCCGCCGCATCGGTCAGCGCCGCGAGATCAGCCGCCTCAACCCCGGTTTCACCGTGGCCCGGCAGGTCGAAAATGGCGGTGCGATGGCCCGCGCGGCACAGGGCGGCAGCCGTCACGGACCAGGCACTGCGGTCCCCGGCAAATCCGTGGATCAGCAGATGCATGCGCCCGCCCGTGCCATCAATCTCATAGGCGATGCGGCCTGCGGGGGTTTGCAGCCAGCCCGGGCCCGCAACCGTCCCGCCCGCATCCTCAACATCCCTGCGCTCAATGCGGCCCCGGCGTCCGCTGCCGGTCAGGCTGCTGAGCGCGACGCCTCGGTCCCGCGCCATACGGCGGGCCAGAGGTGTGGCGCGCAGACGGCCATCACCGCGTGCAGGGGGTTCGGGGGCCACGGGGCCGTCGGCCCCGGCCAGCACAGATGCGGGCGGCGTCGCCTCCGGGGCGTCAACCTCACCCTCAATTTCAGCGATGGGCTGACCAACGGCGACGCGGGTGCCGGGCCGCGCGAGAATGCGCAGCAGGCGCCCGTCAGAGAGTGCCGGGACCTCGGCGACGGTCTTGTCCGTCTCGATTTCCACATTGGCATCGCCCCGCGCATAGGTGGCGCCTTCGGCCACCAGCCATTGCCCGATCACCCCCTCTTCCATCGTCTCCCCCAGACGCGGCATGGTGAGGATGGCAGTGGGGGCAGCGTCCGGGGCGCCATCGGCGGGCGCGCTGGCATCCACCCAATCGGCAGCCGTTTCCACCGAGACCCGGGCAATCGGCGCACCAACGGCGATCCGGTCTCCCGGCCCCACCATCACCTCATCGAGCACACCATCCCCGAGGGCAGGATATTCCACCACCGTCTTGTCGGTCTCTACTTCAAGAATGGCATCGCCGCGCTTGAAGGCGGTGCCCGTGGGCACCAGCCAACCCAAAATGGTGCCCTCCTCCATCGTCTCGCCCAGACGTGGCATGCTCAGCATCAGCTGCATCACGCCGCCTCCCGCGCACAGAGGAGTTTCATCGCGCTCTCAAAGATCAGTTGCGGGCCGGGCACCGAGCCGGTTTCCAAAGCCGTTGACACCGAAATGGGAATGTCCTCGCCCGCCACGCGGATCACCGGGTCCTCGAGGAAATCAAAGCATTCCTCGGTGATCCGCGCCGCCAGCTCCGCGGCAACCCCGGCGGTCATCACGCCTTCGCTGACCACCATGGCGCGCCCGGTTTTCTCAACCTCGGTGCGGATGGTGTCAAAATCGAGCGGGCTGAGGGTGCGCAGGTCGATCACCGTCGCCTCGATGCCGTGGTCAGCCAGCTTCTGCGCCGCCTCCATCGCGTAATGCACCTGGCGCGAATAGGTAACAATTACCAGATCATCGCCTTGGCGGCGCACAGCGGCCTTGCCCCAATCGGGCACCGGCGCGTCAAGATCCACCGTTTCTTTCAGCGTGTAGAGGGCCTTATGTTCGATGAACACCACCGGATCGGGTTTGGTCAGCGCCTGACGCAGCAGGTGATAGGCATCGGCCACGGTGGCGGGCATCGCCAGCCGCAGGCCCGGCGTGTGCATCACATAGGCCTCAAGGCTTTGGCTGTGCTGCGCGCCCGCCGAGCGGCCCGTGCCACCCTGTGTGCGCAACACCATCGGCACACCGATCTGACCGCCGAACATATAGCGGATCTTGGCGGCCTGATTGGCCAGCTGGTCCATCGTCATACCGATGAAATCGACATACATCAGCTCGGCCACAGGCCGCAGCCCCGCCATTGCCGCCCCGACAGCGGCGCCGACAATCGCGGGCTCCGAGATGGGCGTGTCGATCACCCGTTCGGGGCCAAACTCCTTGATCAGGTCCTTGGTGACGGCATAGGCGCCGCCATAACGGCCAACCTCTTCGCCCAGAATGATCACATCCGGATTTTCGGTCATCGAATCCGCCAGCGCCTTGCGCAGCGCGTCGCGGTAAGTGAGTTCTTGCAGTGCCATGTTTGTCCCCTCAGCCGCGTGCCAGAATTCGGTCGATCCGGGTGCGCACCGGCTCTGGTTCCGGCTCGCCCACGGCGTAGACATCGCGGAACATCGACGACAGCGGCGGCTCGTGCTGCGCCACAGTGAAATCAATGGTGGCGTCCATCTCAGAAGCCACCTCGGCATCGAGCGCATCCAGCGCGCTTTCCGACAGCATCTGGCGTTCGATCAGCGCCGCGCGGGCGAAGGCCACCGGGTCCTTGGCGCGGCCGATTTCCTCTTCGGCCGGGTCACGGTAGGGCGATTTGTCTTTGCGGGCGTGGCCGTAGAAGCGGTAGCAATCGATGACCAAAAACGCGGGTTTGCCCGCCCTCACGCCGTCCACCAAACGGCGGCCCGCCTCGGCCACGGCCTCAACATCCAGCCCATCGACGGTTTCCGCCGCCAGCCCGAAGGCTTGCGCGCGTTCATGCAAACGCGGGTTGGCGGTGGCCTGATCAATCCGCGTGCCCATGCCATATTGGTTGTTGATGCAGACAAAGAGGCAGGGCAGCGACCAGAGCGCGGCCATATTCATGCTTTCGTACAAGATACCCTGCCCCGTCGCGCCATCGCCGAAGAACGCGGCGCTGATCGCCCCCGTCTTGTGATGCCGCGCGGCAAGCCCTGCGCCAACCACCGCCGGAATACCGCCGCCAACGATGGCATTTGCGCCCAGATGCCCCAGCCCCATATCGGCGATATGCATCGAGCCGCCCTTGCCGTGGCAATAGCCCGCCTCTTTGCCGCCGATCTCGGCCATCATCCGGGCGGGATCGGCGCCGCGCGCCAGAAAGATGCCGTGACCGCGGTGATGGGTGGTGAATTTGTCGCCGTCGCGCATCGCGGCACAGACACCCGCAGCGGCGCTTTCCTCGCCAATCGAGAGGTGCAGCATCGAGCCCGCCGATTGCCCGCGCACGAACAATTCGCCGACGCGTTCTTCAAAGGTGCGGATGCGGCGCATCATGCGGTAGAGCTGCGGCAGATCCGTGTTGGAACTGGCCTCGCCCCGCTGAACAGCCTGTGGCTGGTTCATGTCAGTCTCCGATCTTTACAGAAGGTTCAGTTTGGTGCTGCGCGACACCACCGCCACCGCCACAAGGATGATCACACCCTTCACGATGGACTGAATGTAAGTGTCCATGCCCATCAGATTGAGGCCGTTGTTGATGACCCCGATGAAGAGCGCACCGTAAAAAGTGCCCAGAACAGTTGCCGTGCCCGGGCGCAACATGGTCATGCCGATGAAGACCGTCGCGAGGCCGTCCAGCAGATAGCGCTCGCCCGCATTGGGTTGGCCCGAGCCAAGACGGGCGGAAAGAAGCGTGCCCGCCACCACCGCGAACAGGGCGCAGACGATGAGGGCTGCGGCACGGTAGCGGCGCACTTTCACGCCCGAGAGTTCCGCCGCTTTCTGATTGCCGCCGACGGCGTAGATGTAGCGGCCAAAGATCGTGCGCTCCATCACGAACCAGGCCAGCGCGACAGCGCTGAGCATAAAAAAGGCCAGCACCGGCACCCCCATCACGCGGCCCTGCCCCAGCCACAGAAAGCTGTCGGGCAGACCGCCATAGATGGCGCGGCCGCCGGTGAGCAGGAAATTGACGCCAAAGAGGATCGAGCCCGTGGCCAGCGTCGCAATCAGCGAGGGGATGCCGACCAGCGTCACCAGAAAGGCGTTGAGCGCGCCCACCAGAAAGCCCGCCGCGAGGCCTGCCAGCAAGGCCACCGGCAATGACCATCCGGCGACCAGCATCAGCGGCACGAGCACACCCGCCAGCCCGACGGTAAAGCCGACTGACAGATCCATTTCACGGGCGGCAAAGCCAAAGGTCAGGCCCGCGCCGACGATCGTCAGCATGGAGATCTGTTGCGCGATGTTCAGCAGGTTTTGCGGCGTCAGAAACCGGTCCACCATCACCGAAAACACCACGAACATCAGCGCCAGCACGACCAATGTGCTGTAGCGTTGCAGGTAATCCTTGGGGATGACGCCCAAAACCGTGTCGCGGCGGTCGGCGGCGCTGGAATGTGTCAGATCGCTCATGCTGCGGTTCCTGAAATGGCGGCGATAAAGGTGCTCTCGGAAAAGTCGCTTTGTGCAATTTCCGGGCCGGATCGCTGATTGGTGAACGGGATGACGCGATGCGCCACGGAGTCGATTTCCAAGAGGTCGGAGGAGGCGATGATGATGCCGACGCCCGAAGCGGCGAGGCGGCGCATCTCGGCATAGATTTCGGCCTTCGCGCCAATATCCACACCCTCGGTCGGCTCGATGAAGATCATCACGCGGTAGCGGTTGTCGGCGCCATAGAGCCATTTTCCGATGGAGATCTTTTGCTTGTTGCCACCCGATAGGGTTTTCAGCAGCTGGCCCGAACCATGCGCCTTGACGTTGAGCAAGTTCATCACCCGGCGGCTCTCGGCCTCTTCACGGCGCAGCGACAGGACGCCTGCGCCAACCGCGGCATGTTGCGGATGCACCATGGCAAGATTTTCGCGCAGCGTCCATTCGCCGATCAGCGCGTATTCCATGCGGTGATCGGGCACCAAAGCGATGCCAGCTGCCTGCATCTGCGCCACCGTACCGGGCTTCAGCGGACTGCCCGCGACAGTGAGGCTGCCGCAACGCGCGCCCGCCGGATTGTGCAGGGACCGGGCAAAGCCCACATGGCCCGCGCCGGTCAGCCCGATCAGGCCGACAATTTCGCCCGCATGCAGCCGGAATTGCGGCACTTTTACATGCGCCACCTGCCAATCCGACAGCTCCAGCACCACCGTGCCCCGGCTCCCGGTATCAGCGGCGCCGCGCAGATTGGCGCCGCCGGTGCGGCGCAGCATCAGATCGACCAGATCATGTTCCGACAGCTCTGAGGCCAGGGCGGTGCGCACATGGCACCCGTCGCGCAAAACGGTGATGCGATCCGACAGCGCCTTGATTTCAGACAGGAAGTGACTGATCAACACCACCCCCACCCCCTGCTGCGGCAGGCTGCGGATGATGCCCCAAAGCTGCTCTTTCTCCCGCGCGGGCAGGGTTGCCGTCGGCTCATCCAGAATGACCAGCCGCGCGGCCCCGCGCAGGGCACGCACAATCTCGATCACCTTGCGGTCGGCCATCGGCAAATCGCCCACCGGGCGGTGCAGATCAATCTGCACCTGCGGGAACCAGCGCGCGAGCAGGGCCTGCGCCTCTGCGTTCAGCGCGGATTTGCGGATGACCGCGCCCAGACGCCGTGGCTCTGCCCCCAGCAGGATATTCTCGGCGCCGGTCAGGCCCTGCACCAGACTGCCCTCTTGGCTGACATGGGCAATGCCCTGCATCAAGGCATCATGCGGCGAGGTCAGACGCCGTGCGCGGCCGTCAATCCTCACCTGCCCCGAGGAGGGCACGAGGCTGCCGCCCAGCACATTGACCAGCGTCGATTTGCCGGCGCCGTTCTCGCCGATCAGCCCATGCACCTCGTCCGTGCGAAAGCTTGCGCTCACCCCGTCCAGCGCGCGGGTGCCGGGGAATTGCATGGTGATGTCGGAAAGCACGATTTCCATGCGCCCTCCCTCCCCTGTTGAAAAGCCGGTGTCGGGGCAGGCCAATGCCTGCCCCAAGGGTTGGATCACATGAAGTCTTTGCAGTTCTTCTTGGTGACCAGCGGCGCGTCCATATAAACGGTTTTGGCTGGCAGGACGTCATCGGCTGCCTGCTTGTCGATGACGATCTCCTGGATCCATTCCCCGACCTGTGCGCCCATCTTCTCGAAGGGCTGGCTGACGGTGGCGATCATCTGGCTGTCCGGCTTGCAGACTTCGGCGATGGCCTGCGGGTGCCCGTCAATGCCGATGACCTTGACGTCCTTCAGGCCATTGGCGTTCAGCACATTGACGGCCGCTTGCGCCGGTTCATCCCAGGGCGCCCAGACGGCGTTGATTTCGTTGCCAAAGCGGGCAACGTAATCTTCCATCGTCTTGTTGGTGTCTTCAAAGAAGGCAGTGTAGTCGATGTTGTGCTCGGCCAGCACCTTCACATCGGGGTATTCCTTCAGCACCGTCGCCATCACATCGCCGCGTTTGCGGGTGCCGTGGTGCTCTGCCATGCGCAGGAAGATGATGTTGCCGGTGCCCCCCAGCTGGTCGAGCAGATAGACCGACACGTCCGAGGACATCGCCCAGTTGTTGGTGGTGACGTCGACCAGCACGCCATCGGTATAGCCCGAATCCACAGCAAAGACCGGGATATTGGCGGCCTTGGCGGCATCCAGCGCGGCACGGCTGGCGCGCAGATCGGCCATGGTGATCACGATCGCATCGACGCCGCGGCTGGCCGCGTCCTGAATGTTGGAGGCCGTGGCTTCGCCCGAACCGCCGCTGTCGAGCAGGCTGACGTTCCAGTCCGTCTTGCCCGTCTCTGCCAGCCAGGCGTCAAAGCCTGCCTTGACGCGCTGCTCAGACTGCGCCGCCGCATTGGCGTGAACCCACGCGAGGTCAAAGGCTTGTGCGGCGCCCGACATCAGTGCCAACGCCGAGCAAGCCGCTACTATTCCGGCAAACCGGTTTTTCATCTGCTAATTCCTCCCTGAGCCAGTTATCTGGCGATATCCCGTGTCGGCCTCTCCCGACGCATAAGTGATGCGACGATGAATTACATTTGTCAATGGTGGTGACATTTGTAATAGTGACCCCAGAACAAGGAGCCGAACAGATGCGACCACAGGCCGGAGAAACACAGGAAGATCAAATTCTTATGGCCCGCGCGGCGTGGCTTTATTACGTCGGCGGGCTCAACCAGGAGGCGACCGCCAAGCGTTTGGGCATCACCCGGGCGCGGGTGAACAAGCTGCTGTCAGATGCGCGGGACAGCGGATTGGTGTCGATCACCATCAATCCGGCCAATGTCGGATTGCTCCCGGTGGAAGAAGCGATTCGCGAGCGCTATGGCCTTGATTTCTGCATCTGCACCCCGGCGCTTGGCCAAGACTCCGGGGGCGCCGAAAGCGATGCCATCCTGGCGCCCTTTGCCTTCCGCGCGGTCGGGGCCGCCGCCGCGGCACATTTGCGCCGCCATCTGTCGGAAACGCCGCGCGCCATTGTCGGGACGGGCTGGGGGCGTACCCTTGAGCAGATGACACTGCAGCTGGCCGGGATCAGCGCGCCGCAGGCCAAGTTCATCAGCCTGATGGGGTCGCTGCAATCAAACCTGGCCTATAACCCGTTCGAGGTGGTGCATGCTTTTGCCCGCGCCACCGGCGCCGAGGGGTTTTTCCTCCCCGTGCCCTTCATCGCCGACACGCTGGCCGCGCGCGACATTCTTCTCTCGCAGCAATCGGTGCAGCAGGCTCTGGCGCTCGCCAATGCAACGACCGTGGCCTATATTTCGATCGGGGAATTGCGCGATGGTTCGTTGCTGCGCTCGCAAGGCATGATCAGTGCCAGCGACCTGGCGGAACTGCGGGCTCTCGGGGCGGTCGGGGACACCAACGGGTTGTTTTTTGACCGTCAGGGCGTCGCGGTTGACCATCCGCTGAACCAACGCACCATCGCCTTGGGATTCGAGGATCTGCGGCGCACCTGCACGGTGGCGCTGGTGGCGGGCCGCTCGAAACTGGAGGCCGCCAAGGGCTTTTTGGCCAGTGGCGTTGCCCGTGGTCTGATCATTGATGGCGACACGGCGATTGAGCTGTCGCAGACGCCCTGAGCAATCCGCCGCCCCGCGCCGGAGGCCAGGTGGCGCGGGACAGGCCTCCTGTTGCGATGCCCCTGCGCCGTCGCAAGAACGGCGCAACTGGAAGGCGTGGCGACCGCTGCCGCCACGCGTTTGCGCGATCCCTTACAGGGTGATGGCGCTGCAAAGATATTTCATCTCAAGATATTCATCGATCCCGTGATGTGATCCTTCACGGCCGAGCCCCGATTGCTTCACGCCCCCGAAAGGCGCCACCTCGTTGGAAATCAGCCCGGTGTTATGGCCGACAATGCCATATTCCAGCCCCTCCGAAACCCGCACCATCCGGCTGTGATCCTTGGTGAAGAAATAGGCGGCCAGACCGAAGATCGTGTCATTGGCCATTTGCAGCGCCTCTTCTTCCGTCTCAAAGCGGAAGATCGGGGCCAGAGGGCCAAAGGTTTCCTCCTGCGCGACATCCATCGCGGTGGTGACCCCGGTCACCACCGCGGGCGCGAAGAACAGCCCGCCCAGACGCGTGCCGCCGGTGACCAGCTCGGCCCCTTTCGACAGCGCATCGGCAATGTGCTGCTCGACCTTGGCAATCGCCTTTTCCTCGATCATCGGGCCGATCATCACATCCGCCTCGGTGCCGTTCCCGACTTTCAGCGCCGCGACCCGCTCTTTCAGGCGGGCGACAACCGCGTCATGAATGCCGCTTTGCACCAGGATCCGGTTGGCGCAAACGCAGGTCTGCCCCGCATTGCGGAATTTCGAGGCCATCACCCCGTCCACCACCGTTTCAAGATCCGCATCGTCAAAGATGATCAGCGGCGCATTGCCGCCAAGCTCGAGCGACAGCTTCTTGATGGTGGGGGCGCATTGCGCCATCAACAGGCGGCCCACTTCGGTCGAGCCGGTGAACGAGAGTTTGCGCACCACCGGGCTGTCGGTCAGCACCTTGCCGATCTGCGTGGCACTGCCGGTGACGATTTGCAGCACGCCTGCGGGCAGCCCCGCACGCTCGGCCAGCACCCCGAGCGCCAGCGCGGTCAGCGGTGTCAGATCCGCCGGGCGCACGATCATCGAGCAGCCCGCCGCCAGCGCCGGGGCCGCCTTGCGGGTGATCATTGCCGCCGGAAAGTTCCAGGGCGTGATCGCCGCCGTCACCCCAACCGGTTGTTTCAACACGGTGATCCGCTTGTCGGCCTGCGGGGCGGGGATCGTCTCGCCGTAAATCCGCTTGGCCTCCTCGGCGAACCATTCGACGAATGAGGCAGCATAGCGGATTTCGCCGCGCGCCTCGGCCAAGGGTTTGCCCTGTTCCGAGGTCATGATCAGCGCCAGATCCTCGACATTCTCCAGCATCAGGTCGAACCAGCGGCGCAGAACCGCCGCGCGCGCCATCGCAGGCTCTGCCGCCCAGCGTTTTTGCGCCCGTGTCGACACCTCGATGCTCTGCGCCACTTCCTCTGACGACAACCGCGGCACGGTGCCGATGGTGGCGCCGGTGGCCGGGTTGGTCACCGCCAGCGTGTCGCCCGAGGCGGCAGGAACCCAGGCGCCGTCGATCAGACAGGTATCTTTCAAAAGGGACATGTCAGAGAGCTGAAGCATTGCGAAATTCCACATTCATGCGTTGACTTGTTCAACAGGTTGAACGATTGATTGTTATATTGAACGCTAGCCGCTGGGGTGCAGCTCTGTCAACCTTTGTGCGGCATGCCCAGCAGCGGAGCCCCTGATGACCGATCCCGACGCCGCGCCCGATATGACCCGCCTTGCGGCCGCAGATGCTGACGCTATGCGCCTCGTGCCCGCGGTGGCGCGGGCGGTGATGATCCTCAACCATCTGGCAAATGGGCCGAAAAGTGCGACGCTGGCGGAGATCGCCCGCGCGCTCGGCCTGCCGAAAAGCTCGGCGCATGGTTTGTGCCAGACGCTCTGCGCGCTGAAAGTGCTGCGCGAAGAGCGCGGGCAATTTGCCATCGGCAGCGCGGTTCTGCCCTGGGCGGGGGCGGTGATCGGCCGCGAAGATCTGTCGGGCACGTTCCGGATGCTGCTTGAGGAAGTCCCTGCTCTGGCCCCCTTCACGGTGACCCTGTCGGTGCTCGACAGCGGCGGATCGGTGCTCTACCTCGCCTGCCGGAATGCGGATGTGCCGCTGGGGATCACCTTTCGCATCGGCATGCGGTTGCCTTGGGTTTTTACCGCGACCGGCAAGGCGATTGCCGCGCGGATGCCTGCGGCGGAACTGGCGCCGATGCTGCGCGCCGCCTGGCCCGCCGCCCTGACCCCCAACAGTGTGGCCAATGCGGCGGCGCTGCAGGGCCAGCTGCCCGGGATCCGCGACCGCGGCTATTCGATTGACCGCGAGGAGGTGCGCGAAGGAATGGTCTGCCTTGGCGCCGCCATTCTGGGGCCGGACGGGCGCCCGGTTGCGGGCGCGGCGCTGTCGATGACCGCGACCGAGGCCCGGCCCGAGACGATCGCCCATGCGGGCGCGGCAATCGGCGCTTTCGCGCATAAATTCTCTGCAATGTCAGGGCTTTTCGTCGGGCTGTAACAAGGGGCAGCAAAGGCATGTCGCACCGCCGCCCTTCAATGCCTTGCCCGTGGTGCCGACGGCCCGGGCCCGGATGACGCTGGGTCGGAACAGGCCCGATGCGGGCCCCCAAACACTCGAAATGACACAGATCGCGCGCGCCAGACCGGGGCGCGCGCGATTGTTTTTCAGCGCGTTTTCTGCGCGCCGCGCCGCGATTGTGCGGAGATGGACGGACAATCCTGTGCTGACCACGCAATCGAGTTGAATCCCGATCCCATCGGTGAAACACAGGGGATGACGCGAATGTCTGTGTGACGGGCCGTATTTTCAGATGAAATGCCCGCCTTTCACCGGCAAAGCCGCCGTTGACCGAAACTGAGCATCAACTCCGGGGGCTGCGATGCAGCACAATGACCATCGACAAACGCCGCTGTTTCGCCGGTCCCGCGCTTTGGTGATCAGCCGCAAGCAATGGCGCGCACGATTGGTTTTCTGGATTGGGGCGGTGCTGGTCGGGCTGACCAGCACGTTTTTTGCACGGGCCTCGGATTATGCCCATGAACTCTTCGCCCGGTTTTCAAATGGCGGCACAACGCCCTGGCTGCTGATCATCTTGCCGCTGGCGATGATTGCCTCCAGCTGGGTCGCGGGGCGGTATTTCCCCGGTTCGCAGGGCAGCGGCATTCCGCAGGCGATTGCCGCGCGCCACCTCGAGGGCGCTGATCGCAACATCTATCTGACGCTGAAACTGGCGGTGGGCAAGGTCTTGCTGACCCTGTGGGGGCTGGCCTTTGGCGCCTCGATCGGGCGCGAAGGGCCGACGGTGCAGGTGGGGGCCGCGATCATGCTGGCCGCGGCACGCATCGGCAAGATGCCCTATGCGCGCGGTCTGATCCTGGCGGGCTCTGCCGCGGGGATTGCGGCGGCTTTCAACACGCCGCTGGCCGGGATTGTTTTTGCGATCGAGGAAATGGGGCGCAGCTATCAGGCGCGCACCAATGGGCTGGTGCTGTCGACGGTGGTGCTGGCAGGGGTCTCGGCGCTCGCGATTTCGGGCAGCTACACCTATTACGGCATCGCCATGGCCGAGTCTGATTTCCCGGCGGATGCCGGGATCGTGCTGGCCTGCGGCCTCTGTGGCGGATTGCTGGGGGCCGGTTTCTCAACGGCGGTACTGCGCACGACCCGCGCGCTGCGGCGCTGGCGTCCGGCGCGGCCGATCCTGAAAATCGTTGCCATTGCGGGCGGTGCGGGCTTTCTGGTCGCCGCCGTCGGCCTGCTGAGCGACGGATCGACCTTTGGCACCAGCTACGCGGAAGCGCGGGGCGCGGTTGAGGGCGACGGACTGCCTCTGTGGTTCTTTGGGGCAAAATTTGTGGCAACGCTTGCCTCGACCCTGTCGGGAATTCCCGGCGGCCTCTTTGCCCCTTCGCTTGCGGTGGGGGCCGGGCTTGGCAGCACGCTTGGCATCCTGCTCGGCACCTCGGTCAGTTTTGCCGCCGTTCTCGGCATGGCGGGCTATTTTGCCGGTGTGGTGCAGGCGCCGATGACCGCCTTTGTCATCGTGATGGAAATGACCGGCACCCAACGCCATGTGATCCCGGTGATGGCCGCCGCCATGCTGGGCTACGGCATCTCGCGGCTTTTGGCGCCAGAACCGCTCTATCACGGTCTCTCGCGGCTCTGGCTGGCCGATGCGCTGCGCGCGCGCCGCGCACAGGATGCCAAATCCAGCGAGGCGGGCTGAGGCCCACCCGCCCGCTGTCAGCGGAACTTGCGCCGCGCGTCCAGCGCAAGGCCGGTGCCGACGCTGCCCAAGAGATCGCCGGTGACCCGCGGCACGCCCGGCAGCACCTCGGCCACCCCCGCATGCAGCACCGGCAGTGAGCTGGAGCCGCCGGTCAGAAAGACGGTGCCGATCTGGTCGGCCTGCAGCCCCACCGCTGCCAGAAGGCCGCGAATGGTCTGCCCGATCCGCGCCATCGGCATGTCCACCGCCGCCTCAAAGACCTCGCGCCGCACATCGGCATCCGGGCCCCCGGTCAGCGGTGCCAGCCGGATCCGCGCCTCTGCCTCGGCCGAGAGGGCGATTTTCGCCTTTTCAGTGGCCAGCGCCAGCGAATGCCCGGCGCGGGTATGGATCACCCGGATCATCCGATCCAGCAGATCCTTGCGCGCCGCCAGCGCCCGCAGCGCCTTCAGATCATTCTCAACCCGCTGGGTATAGAGCGTGTTGATCCGGTGCCATGTCGCCAGGTCGTTGAAGTAATGCCGCGGCATCAGCCCGTTGCCCTGCGCCATGCCCGAATTCAGGCCCAGATGCGGCATCACCTGTGACAGGCTGAGCAGCCGGTCAAAATCGGTGCCACCGACGCGGATGCCGTCATTGGCCAGAATATCGGCCTGCCGGTCGGCCTGCTGCGCCCGCTCGGGCGAGACGCGGACGATGGAAAAATCCGAGGTGCCGCCGCCGATATCGACGATCAGCACCAGCTCTTCCGCCGTCAGGCTTTGCTCATAATGCAGCGCCGCGGCGATCGGCTCGTATTGAAAATCGATGTTGCGAAAGCCCTGCGCGCGGGCGATCTCTTCCAGCACATCCTGTGCGGCGCGGTCGCCTGCGGCGTCATCATCGACGAAATGCACCGGACGGCCCAGCACCACCGTCTCCGCCGGGGCATCGGCCTGCGCGTCCAGCCGGGCCTTCAGATGGCCGAAAAACGCACCAATGATCTCGGTGAAGGCCAGATTGCGCTTGCCGACCCGCGTACGCTCCTGAATGAGCGAGGAGCCGAGCGTGCTTTTCAGCCCGCGCATCAGCCGCCCGTCAAAGCCTTCGACATAGGCCGCAATCGCGGTGCGGCCAAAGAGCGGCGCGCCGCCGTCCTCCTCCCAGAACACCGCCGAGGGCAGGGTTTCATGCGACCCTTCCAGCGGCAGGAGCATGGCACCCCCGGCATCCGCCCGGGCAATCGTTGAGTTCGACGTGCCGAAATCGATTCCGTAATAGGCGGCGGACATGGGGGTTCCTTCAACGGCGAGAGGCCGGGGGGATACTGCCCGGCCTCTCGGTTGTAAAGCGGGATCGGGCAGGATCAGGCGCGGCTTTCCTGCCGGTTGTGGCGGATCGAAGACACCAGCGACAGGCCGATCAGCCCGGCCCCCAGAAGGCCGGTGACGACTTCGGGAATGTGCCACAGCACCTGCCCGAACATGATGAAGGACAGGATCAGGATCGACCAGAAAGCGCCATGCTCAAGATAGCGGAACTCCGACAGCGTCTTGCGTTCGACCAGCATCACCGTCATCGCACGCACATACATCGCGCCGATGCCAAGGCCGATAGCGATCAGAAACAGGTTCTGCGTCAGCGCGAACGCCCCGATCACCCCGTCAAAGCTGAACGAGGCATCCAGCACCTCAAGGTAGAGAAACGCCCCCAGACCGCCGCGCGCCACCATCTGCGTCGCATTGCCGGAATCCAGCAGATGTCCCAACAGTTCGACCATCAGGAAGGTCAGCAGACCAAAGACCGCCGAGAGGAGAAAGGTGGCCCGCGCAGCACCCGGCAAGGCCAGCGCCACCGAGGCCGTGACGCCCAGCACCAGCGCAATTTCCAGACCCCGGACGCTGGCGCAGCTGCGCATCCGGCATTCCAGCATCTTGAACCAGTCCACATCCTTGCCGTCATCGACAAAGTAGCTGAGCCCCACCATCATCAGGAATGCGCCGCCAAAGGCCGCGATGGACAGATGTGCCTCGCCGATGATCCGGGCGTAATCCGCCGGATGCAGCGCGGCCAGCCGCACCGCCTCGATCGGGCCCAGCTTGGCCGCCACCACCACGATCAGCAGCGGAAACACGATCCGCATGCCAAACACCGCGATCAGGATGCCCCAGGTCAGGAACCGCTTCTGCCAGATCGGCGTCATGTCTTTGAGTTTGTTGGCATTCACGATGGCATTGTCAAAGCTGAGCGAGATTTCGAGCACCGCCAGCACCGCGCCCACCATCAGAAAGGAAAAGCCGCCCCCCCAGCTGTCCGTCAACTGAATGCCCAGCCAGAACGCCAGCACGAGGCCCAGAAAGGTGACGATCAGCGGCCAGCGGAAATAGCGGAAGGCAGGCGTCATGATCATCTCCGGGGGGGGTCGCAGGCGACCCGTGGCTCAGGTTGCGGGGTGTCAGGCTTCAGGGCATTGGCGCAGTCTGCATTGCGAGATAGGCACTCGCCCCCGCAGCGACAAGCGGCGGCGCGTCATTGCGCGCCGCAATTGTGGCACGGTTGCCATACCGTGCCAGATCCGCCCGTCAGGATTTACCTCGACGGGCCGGGCGGGCTTGCGTGGCGGCGGCCTGCCTGCCCTACGGTTGCCGCCCCGGGATCGCCATGCGCCATAAAGGCAAACTCGCCGGAATCCCGGTTCGAGATCAGCGGGAGCACATAATCCGGGATCTCGGGACTGTCGGCGGCAAACAGGCCACAGCGGCGCAGATTGCTGACCATCCGCGTGCGCGGCGGCGTGCGCTCCATATAGACCCGCACGCAGCAGGGCGCATGTTCGCGGTTGGCCGAAACGCCGATCTTCACCCCATGCAGCGCCGTCCAGCGGTAGGAGTAATCCGGGAAAAGCACCGTTTGCGTGATCTCGATCCCGGCGCTGTATTCATAATCGTTCATGAAGATCCGGTCGCCGGTCAGGAGCACCATCCCCTGATAGCGGTAATGCCGCTGGCAGGGCTGATCATGCGGCCCCATCCGCTCCAGCCGGCGGTAGAACATATGCTCGCCCTCGGCCTCAAACGCGACGAGGGAGCGCAGCACCGTACCAGGCTGTGCCATCGAATAGTAATATTCAAAAAAGGTGCCCGAGAGCTGACGGGCGCGCGGGTCAGCATGTTGCATGATCCGGTCGAAATGGCTGCGCAACTGCCGCGAGAGCGTGTCACCCGACAGCCCGCCGCTGTCCAGCTGCCGCGGCCGCAGGATGCGCGCGAAATCCTCGGCGGGCAAAATGATCTCATGCGGCTCAACGCCGAAATAGTCGCAGATCCGCTGCATCAAGGCAGGCCGCGGTGCCGATGCACCCGAGAGATAGCGGTTCAGCTGCGACCGGTTGATCCCCAGATCGCGGCCGACGGTGGAAATCGACGGGCGATAGCTGCACAAAAGCCGCAAATTCTGGGAGAAATCCGTCATCGGGGTCAGGCCTGTCGCGCTTCGGCGCGGTTTCCGCGCAAGATCGCACCAAATTGGCCTCAGGAACGGAATTGTCAAGCGGCGGGCCTGCCGGATAGGCAGGAAGGAACCAAGGGGGGAACCATGTCCGGCACGTCTGAACGCAAATCCATCGGCATCATCGCGGGGTCCGGCCCGGAAGCGGGCGTGGACCTGTGGTCCAAAGTCATCCGCGCCAATCAGGCGGCCTTTGGCCCGGCCTATCGCGGCGATCTCGACGCGCCGCGGGTGGTGGTGGTGTCCGAGCCGCGGCTTGGCCTGTCGATGGACCTTGCCGCGCATGAAGAGGCGGTCTGGGAAACCTTGCGGACCACGATCCTTGCCCTCGCGCCGCAGGTGGATTGCTACGCCATCGCCTGCAACACGCTGAACTGGTACGCGCCGCGCATCGAAGCGCTGGGGCTGGCGGCCGAGTTCGTCTCGTTCCCCAAGGTGATCCGTGCGGCGCTGCGCGCGCGCGGGCTGACCCGGGTGGCGCTGCTGGGGGCGGCGCCGGTGCAATCGCTGGGGCCTTGGTCGGTCTACCGCGACCTGACCGCCGATTTCACCGTGGAAACCCCCGCCGGGACCGGCCCTGTCCACAGCCTGATCGAAGACATCAAACGTCTGGGATCCGAGGCCACCGAATTGCGCCCGCGTCTGGCGCATATTTTGTCAGAATTGCAGGAGCCTACCGTATTGCTCGCCTGTACAGAACTGCCGCTGATTGCCACTATGGCAACCGACAAACAGCTTTTGGATGTCACCGATCTGGTGGCCGAGGCGCTGGTGAACCGGGCCTTGCCCCAAGACATGCAGAAACAGGATTAAGACATGTGCAAGATCCTTGTCATCCATACCGGCGGCACCATCGGCATGGCGCCGGGGCCGGACGGCCTCGCCCCTGCCCCGGGTTTGCTGGAGGCGGCCCTGCACCGTATCGCCCCGGAGGGGGTGACGCTGGAGGTGATCAGCTTTGATCCTTTGCTCGACAGTGCCGATATTGGCCCGGCGCATTGGAACCAGATGATCGACCCGATCGCGGCGGCCCTGCGCGGCGCCGAGGGCGGACTCTGCGGCGCGATCATCACCCATGGCACCGACACCATGTCCTACACGGGCGCCGCGCTGGAGGCCGCGCTGGCGGGCTGTCCGGTGCCGGTGGTGCTCTGCGGGGCGATGGTGCCGCTGGAGATGGGCGGCGATGCCGAGGCCAATCTGGCGCTGGCGCTGGAGCTGGCACAATCCGCCGCGCCCGGTGTCTGGCTGGCCTTTGCGGGCCAGCAGATGCGGGCAGGCGCGGTGGTCAAGGCGCAGTCCTCCGAGGCGGATGCGTTTCGCGAAGTGCCGGATCTGCCCTGCATTGACAGCGTTTTTGGCCCCAGGCGCTTTGCCCCCCGCGAGCTGGCCATCCTGACGCTGACGCCGGGTCTGAGCGCCACGGCGCTGGCGGCGATGCTGGCCCCCCTCGACGGGGCGGTGCTGCGGGTGTTCGGCAGTGGCACGATGCGCAATGATCCGGCCCTGGCCTGCGTTCTGGCCACGGCCATCGCCCAGGGCTGCAAGCTGGTGGCGGTCAGCCAATGCGAGGCGGGCGGGCTGGAACCCGGCACCTATGCGGCGGGCGCGGCGCTCTGGCATGCGCGGGTGATCAACGGTGGCACCCTGACCCCCGAGGCCGCCCTGGCCCGGCTTTGGCTCGATCTGATCTGATCGCAGGCTGACGGAATTGCAAAAGGGGCCCGGCGGGGCCCCTTTTCTTTTCAGGCAACGGGTGCCGGATCAGCCCCGCGGCTTCCACGCGGTCAGGTCCAGATCCAGATCGGCAAATTTCGCCGGATCGAGGACCGGCTGCACCACGCCCGCCTTCAGCTGCTGGCGGTAGTCGCGCAGCACGCGCATCGCCACCGGGAAGAGCATCATCAGCGCAATCAGGTTGACCAGCGCCAGAACGCCCATCATCGGATCCGAGAAGAAGAACACCGCTGTCGCGCCCGGCGCCGTCGCCCCGAGGAAGACAATCGCCACCACGGCAATCCGCAGCACATGCCGCGCCGCCGGATGTTTGCTCAGCACCGCCAGTGCATTCTCGCCCAGATAGTAGTTGTAGATGATGGAGGAGAAGGCAAAGAGCAGGATCGCGAAGGTCAGCAGGTATTTCGACCAATCCCCGAAATGCGAGGCCAGCGATTGCTGGGTCAGCGCCACGCCGTCCACGCCCTCGGCACCCGGCACATATACGTCCGAGAGCAGGATGATGAAGGCGGTGCAGGAGCAGATCACGATGGTGTCGATAAAGACCGAGAAGCTCTGCGTGATGCCCTGGCTCATCGGGTGACGCACATCTGCCGTGGCCGCCACGTTCGGGGCCGAGCCGAGCCCGGCCTCGTTCGAGAAGAGGCCCCGCTTGAGGCCCTGCGCGATGGCCGCCCCCATGCCGCCCGCTACGGCTTCGTTCAGACCGAAAGCGTTGGTGACAATATCATAAAGCACGCGCGGCAATTCGGTGATGTTCATCGCAATGATCACCAGCGCCATCGCCAGATAGGTGACCGCCATGATCGGCACGATCAGATCGGCCGCCTTGGCAATCCGGTGAATCCCGCCATAAACGATAAAGCCCGAGATGATCGCCAGCAAAATGCCGGTCCACAGACGGTCAATCCCCAGGCTGTCATGCACCGCGCCCGCAAAGGTGTTGCCTTGGAACGCATTGAACCCCAAAGCAAAAGCCGCGATCAGGCAGATCGCATAGATCACCGCCAGCCAGCGGTATTCCTTGCCCAGGCCCTTGAGGATGTAATCGGCCGGACCGCCCCGAAAGGTGCCGTCGCCGTTCGAGCTTTTGAACAGCTGCGCCAGCGTACACTCGATCAGACTGGTCGCCATCCCGACAAGGGCAATGGCCCACATCCAGAACACAGCCCCCGGCCCGCCCAGCGAAATCGCCACTGCAACGCCCGCGATATTGCCGCCACCCACGCGGCCGCCCACCGAGACCAGCAGCGCCTCCCGCGCGCTGATCGAGTTCGGATCGCTGCTTTCGCTGTCCTTGCGCAGCACGCCGAACATGCGGCCGAAATATTCCAGCTGCACAAAACCGGTCATGATGGTGATGAACACACCAAACACCACGAGGATCGGGATCAAGGCCCATCCCCAGGTGAGGCTGTCGATCACCCCAAAGAAATCTCTGATTGTTTCCATTCGTCCCTCCCGCCACTTTGAGCGTTGTTTTCGTGCTGCCGGCCAAGGCCGATCGGGTCCTGTCGCCCCCCCGAGGATCAGCAATGCGCCATCATCGTGCAACAATTCCCTGAGGCAATTTCGCTGATCTGACGCGAATGGCGCGCCTTTGCGCCCTTTTGGCGCAAGTTCGCGCAAATTATGACGACGCGGCCCGGCCCTCGGCGCGGCCGACAGCGGCGAGGGTGCCTCGGAGGAGGGCCCAACCGCCCCGCGCCGCCCGTCTTTGCCCCGAGTCATCCGCAGCCATCGGCGGTTGCCCACCTGCACGCGCGCCAAGTGCGCTTGTGCCGCAGAACGCATTCCCGTAGCACTTGAACAACCGACAACAAGGGCCGGAACGCATGATTGAACGCTTTGAACTGGGCGGACTCTACCTGGTTACGCCAAGACGATTTGGCGATGACCGGGGCTTTTTCGCTGAAACCTGGAACCGAAAAGTGTTTGAAGCCGCCGGTATCGAGATTGATTTCGTTCAGGACAACCATTCCGTCTCGGCAAAATCCGGGACCGTGCGCGGCTTGCATTTCCAGGCGCCGCCGCATGCACAGGCCAAGCTGGTGCGCTGCGGGCGCGGAAGTTTGCTGGATGTCACGGTCGACATCCGCAAGGGCTCGCCGAGCTACGGTAAATGGGCGGCGGTTGAACTGTCGGCGGAGAACGGCAAGCAACTGCTGATCCCGGCAGGCTTTGCGCATGGCTTTGTGACGCGCGCCCCAGATACCGAAATCGTCTACAAATGCTCGGCTTACTACAATCAGGGTGCCGAAGGCGCCTTGCGTTGGAACTGCCCCGACATCGGCATCGACTGGGGCATTGAAGAGGCGGCAGGGATCTCGCCCAAGGATGCCGCAGCGCCCTGCCTCGCTGATTTTGAGAGCCCCTTTACCTACGGAGACTGTTGATGAAACTCCTCGTTACCGGCGGCGCCGGTTTCATTGGCTCGGCGGTTGTCCGTCTGGCCATTGCGCGCGGTCATCAGGTGGTCAATCTCGACGCGCTGACCTATGCCGCCTGTCTGGAGAATGTTGCCGAAGCCGCCCAGAGCCCGCTCTATGCCTTTGAACAGGCTGACATCCGCGACCGCGCGGCGCTCGACCGGATCTTTGCCGCGCATCAGCCCGATGTGGTGATGCATCTGGCGGCCGAAAGCCATGTCGACCGCTCGATCGACGGCCCGGGTGATTTCATCTCGACCAATGTCACCGGCACCTACACCATGCTCGAGGCCGCGCGCGCCTATTGGCTGGCGCGGGACAAGCCGGAGGCTTTCCGCTTTCACCACATCTCGACCGATGAGGTTTTCGGCTCGCTCGGTGCCACCGGGCAGTTCACCGAAGAAACGCCCTATGATCCGCGCTCGCCCTATTCCGCGTCAAAGGCGGCCTCGGACCATCTGGTGCGCGCCTGGGCCGAGACCTATGGCCTGCCGGTCGTGCTGACCAATTGCTCGAACAATTACGGCCCCTTCCACTTCCCGGAAAAGCTGATCCCGGTGGTCATCCTGAACGCGCTGGCCGGAAAACCGCTGCCGATTTACGGCGATGGCTCGAATGTGCGCGACTGGCTTTATGTCGAGGACCACGCCGATGCGTTGCTGTTGGTGGTGGAAAAGGGCGCGCTGGGGCGCAGCTATAACATCGGCGGCGAGAACGAACGCTCAAACCTCGAACTGGTGAAAACCCTCTGCGCCATTCTGGATGAGAAGCGCCCGAAGGCCAGCGGCTCCTATGCCGATCAGATCACCTTTGTGACCGACCGGCCGGGGCATGATGCGCGCTATGCCATTGATCCCAAACGCATCCGCGAAGAGCTTGGCTGGCGGCCCTCGGTCACCGTCGAGGAAGGTCTGGCCAGAACCGTGCAATGGTATCTCGACAATGAAGCCTGGTGGCGGCCCCTGCAGGCGCGTGCCGGGGTGGGGCAACGGCTGGGCACCAAGGCATGAATGCAGGTGGCATGATCCTGGTTTTCGGCCAAACCGGACAGGTGGCGCGGGCGCTGGCGCGTGACCCCGCCACCCGCTGCCTTGGGCGTGAGGCGGCGGATCTGTCGGACCCCACCGCCTGCGCTGCCGCCATCCTCGCCGCCAAGCCCGCGGCTGTGATCAATGCCGCCGCCTGGACCGCCGTGGACAAGGCCGAGACCGAGGAGGCCACCGCGACGGTCATCAACGGCGAGGCACCCGGCGCGATGGCGCGCGCCTGTGCCAGCTTGCAGATTCCCTTCGTGCAGATCTCGACCGATTACGTCTTTGACGGCTCGGGTGATGCGCCCTGGCAGCCCGGCGATCCCACCGGCCCGCTCAGCGCTTATGGCCGCAGCAAACTGGCGGGCGAGATTGCGGTGCAGGCGGCGGGGGGCATCTATGCAATCCTGCGCACCTCTTGGGTGTTTTCGGCGCAGGGCGCGAATTTCGTGAAAACCATGCTGCGCCTTGGGGCGGAGCGGCCAAATCTCTCGGTGGTTGCCGATCAGATCGGCGGGCCGACCCCGGCGGCGGACATCGCGGCAGCCTGCCTCGCGATGGCGCGCGGGCTGGTTGCCGAGCCGGAAAAATCCGGCATCTACCACCTCTCGGGCGCGCCCGATGTCTCTTGGGCCGATTTCGCCCGCGCCATCTTTGACCGCGCCGGACTGACAGCCGAGGTCGCGGAGATTCCCACCAGCGCCTATCCGACCCCGGCGC
This sequence comes from Phaeovulum sp. W22_SRMD_FR3, assembly GCF_052113705.1. Taxonomy (NCBI): domain Bacteria; kingdom Pseudomonadati; phylum Pseudomonadota; class Alphaproteobacteria; order Rhodobacterales; family Paracoccaceae; genus Phaeovulum; species Phaeovulum sp. W22_SRMD_FR3. The sequence goes on from NZ_JBGQOG010000008.1 coordinate 96,352, forward strand.
GGAGGCCCGGCAATTCACGGCTGGACTGCGCCACGCTCGCGACGTTTGGCCTCGCCCGCCCCGACTGGCGCGACGGCCTCGACCATGTACTTTCTGACCTTGGAGCCTCAAAATGACCCAACGCAAAGGCATTATTCTGGCGGGCGGCTCGGGCACGCGGCTCTATCCGCTGACCATGGCCGTCTCCAAGCAGCTGATGCCGATCTATGACAAGCCGATGATCTATTATCCGCTCTCGGTGCTGATGCTGACCGGCATCCGCGAGATTGCGATCATCACCACGCCGGAAGATCAGGCGCAGTTCATCCGCCTGATGGGCGACGGCAGCCAATGGGGCCTCAGCCTGACCTACATCGTGCAGCCGAGCCCCGACGGCTTGGCGCAGGCCTATATCCTCGCCGAGGAGTTTCTGGCGGGGGCGCCCTCGGCGATGGTGCTGGGCGACAACATCTTCTTTGGCCATGGTCTGGTGGAAACGCTGACCGCCGCCGATGCCAAGACCGATGGCGGTACGGTGTTCGGCTATCATGTGGCCGATCCCGAGCGCTATGGTGTGGTCGACTTTGACGCCGATGGCACCGTGCGCGAGATCATCGAAAAGCCTGCCGTTCCCCCGTCAAACTACGCCGTGACCGGTCTCTATTTCCTCGATGGCGATGCGCCGCGCCGCGCCCGCGCCGTCACCCCCTCGGCACGGGGCGAGCTGGAAATCGTCTCGCTGCTCGAGATGTATCTGCACGACGGCAAGCTGAGCGTTGAGCGGATGGGCCGTGGCTTTGCCTGGCTGGACACCGGCACGCATGGCAGCCTGCTGGATGCGGGGAATTTCGTGCGGACCCTCTCGGTGCGGCAGGGGATGCAATCGGGCTGCCCGGAAGAGATCGCCTTTCATGCGGGCTGGATCAGCGCCGATCAGATGCGCGAACACGCCAAGAAGTTTGGCAAGAGCGATTATGGCCGCTATCTGACCGCCGTCCTGCGCGAAGCAAACTGACGCGCGCCGGTGGCGGGGGTCAGAGCCCCGCCGCCCGCCCCCAGCGGATCAACTGCACCCGCTCTTCGGGGCTGATGTCGGTCAGATTGGCGGGGGGCATGGCATGGGTCAGCCCCGCCTGCAGATAAATCTCGGGGGCATGGTGCAGAATATCCGCCCGGGTTTCCAGCACCACGCCCTTGGGCGGGAAATGCACCCCCTCCCAGACCGGCTCGCGCGCGTGGCACATCGAGCAGCGGCCGAGCACGATGCTCTCGGCATCCTCAAACCCCGGTGCCATCGCGAATTTCTCTTCCAAAGCGGTCAGCGGGCGGGCTTCGGCTTCGTCATAGGTGCCGAGATCGCGCAGGGGTGCGGTGGAAAGCCAGGCGATGGTCAGGAACAGGATCACCGTCACCGCCCAGGTCCAATGCGGCCCGCTGCCGGTGGCATGTTTGGTGTTGAAATAATGCCGGATCGTGACGCCCATCAAAAAGACCAGCGCCGGGATGGCCCAAGAATATTCCGTCGCAAACGCCAGCGGGTAATGCGTGGAGAGCATCAGGAACACCACCGGCAGCGTCAGGTAGTTGTTATGGGTCGAGCGCAGCTTGGCGATCTTGCCGTATTTTGCATCGGGTTTGCGGCCCGCTTTCAGATCGGCCACCACGATCCGCTGATTGGGCATGATGATCAGGAACACATTCGCGGTCATGATCGTCGCGGTAAAGGCCCCCAGATGCAGCAGCGCCGCGCGGCCGGTGAAGATCTGATGATAGCCCCAGGACATCGCCACCAGAAGCAGGAACAGGAGCACCATCAGCAGCGTTGGCCGCCGCCCGAGCGGTGATTTGCACAGAAAATCATAGACCAGCCAGCCGATCGACAGCGAGGCCGCCGAAATCGCAATCGCCTGCCAAACCTCCAGATCCGCCTTGGACGGATCAATCAGATAGAGCCGCGCGCCGACCCAATAGACGATCATCAGCAGGCCCGCGCCCGAGAGCCAGGTGGTGTAGCTTTCCCATTTGAACCAGGTCAGATGTTCGGGCATCGCCTCGGGCGCCACGAGATATTTGCGGATGTGGTAAAAGCCGCCGCCATGCACCTGCCATTCCTCGCCAAAGGCGCCGGGCGGCAGGTCGGGGGATTTCCGCAACCCGAGATCAAGGGCGATGAAGTAAAAGGATGACCCGATCCAGGCCATGGCCGTCACCACATGCAGCCAGCGGACGGCAAAGCCCAGCCATTCCCACAATACCGTCAGATCGTACATCCCGCCCCCATTCGCGTCTCTTCTTGTTCGCCCAATCCTAGCGCCTCCGGCATCCTTCGGCTATTCTTGACAATGACAAAGCTGTTTCAAAAAAAGCAAGCCAATGCCCTCGCTTGATGCCCTGCGTACCTTCATCCGTGTCTATGAATTGGGCAGCATGTCCGCGGCCGGCCGCGATTTGCGCATTTCCTCGGCAGTGACCTCGGCGCGGATCGCGCAGCTTGAAGAGCATCTGGGCGTGCGCCTCTTTCAGCGCACCACCCGCCGTCTGTCGCCCACCGAACAGGGACGGGTGTTTTATGACGGCACCACTGCCGCCCTTGCCGCGTTGACCGAAGCCGAAGCGGCGGTCTCGGCGCTGACCGAAACCCCGCGCGGCCTGCTGCATCTCTCGGCACCTCTCGGGCTGGGGCGTCGGCTGATCGCGCCGGAAATCCCTGACTTCGCCGATCTCTATCCGCAGATCGACCTGCGGCTGCGGCTGAGCGACCGGCGGGTGGATCTGACCGCGGAGGGGATTGATGTCGCCTTCATCCTCGGCCGCCCCGCCGACAGCAGCCTGCGGCTGCGCGCCTTTGCCGAATGCCCGCGCCTGCTCTGCGCCGCGCCCGCCTATATTGCCGCGCGCGGCATGCCCGTGGGTGGTGCCGATCTGGAGGGCGGGCGGCATGATTGTCTGAACCTGCGGTTCCCCGGCGCCACCGAGTTTCACTGGACGCTGCAAACCGCCACCGGCCCGCGCAAATTCCGCGTCTCCGGGCGTTTTGAATGCGACGACGGCGATGTGCTGACCGATTGGGCGCTGGCCGGGCGGGGCATCGTGCTGAAACCCGTCTTTGAGGTTGCCGAACATCTGGCGCAGGGCCGTCTGGTGCCGGTGGCGCGCGCCACGCCACCACTGCCGGTGACACTGGCCTGCCTGATCACCGACACCCGGCGGCGCGATCCAAAGATCGGGCTTCTGATCGATTTCATGGCCGCGCGGCTGACCCGGCGTTTGCGGGCGGAAGAGGGGAAATTTCCCCCCGCCCGCGCTCTCAGCGCAGAAAGCTGAACATATCCGCCAGTTCCGCCCAGGTCGCGGCGGAATTGGCCGAGAGGAGCGCGCCCTGCCGCAACTCGGGGCGGTAGGGGCTGCCATCCAGCATCGCCACCTTGCCCCCCGCCTCCGTCACGATCAGCGCGCCCGCCGCATGGTCCCAGACGTTGAGGTTGCCCGAGAGGCAGAAATCCACGCCCCCTTCGGCCAGCATCCGGTATTCATGCGCCGCACAGCGCAGCGAGAGCACGCGCGAAAACTCGGGCATGAGCGCCGCCAGCCTGTGCTGATCCGACTTCGGAAAGAGGCCCAGCGGCAGAAACCCCACCCGCTCGGACAAAGGCCGGTCCGGGCCACAGGCCAGCGGCCGCGTGCCACCGTCGCGCGCCCAATGCGCCCCCTCGCCCGGCGCCGCCCAGATCCAGTCATCCATCACCGGATCGAGATGCAGGCCAAAGACCACCTCGCCCGCCTCGATCACCGACAGAATCATGCCAAAGCCGCATTGCCCCCGCGCGAAGGGCCAGGTCCCGTCGATCGGGTCGATGACAATCGCCCGTGCCTGCCCCGGCAGCGCGTCAAGCGAGACCGCCCCCGCCGAAACCGCCTCTTCGCCGATCACAAAGGCGGTGGGAAAGGCCAGGGCAAAGGCGCTAGTGAGGGCCGCTTCGCAGGCCAGATCCGCCTCGGTCACCAGATCCTGCGGCCCGCTTTTGGTGCTGATCTGCGCCGGGGCCAATTGCCGGAACCGCGGCATTACTTCGGTGCGGGCAACATGGCGGGCAATGCGGATGAATTCGGCGCGCTCAGCAAGATCAAAGGCCAAAGGCTTACTCCTCAGGGGTCAGACCGCAGGCTGCGACGCGGGGCGGCGGATTGCAAGAGCGCGCGGACTTGCCAGCCGCGCCCCCTGCATGCGACAACCTTTTTCAGAGTGAGGAGCCCTTCGTCATGACCGTCCACGGCCCGTCCGTGGCGCAATCAACCTATCGGAAATTGCGCCACAACATCATATTCGGCCTGCTGCCCCCCGACACCCGGCTGCGGCTGGAAGATCTGCGCGAACCTTACGGGGCCAGCATCCCGACCCTGCGCGAAGTGCTGAACCGACTGGCCTCGGAAGGGCTGGTCGTGGCCGAAGATCAACGCGGCTTCGCGGTGGCCCCCATATCTGTTTCCAATCTTCTGGAACTTGCAAATTTACGAAAACTGCTGGAACTTCATGCGCTTGAGCTGTCATTCGCGGCGGGTGATACCGAATGGGAAAGCCGTGTGGTCGCGGCGCATCACAAGCTCAGCCGTATCGAAAAGCGGATGATGGCGGGCGAGGCCTGCGACCGCACCGAATGGAAGCGCTATGATTTCGAGTTTCACAAGGTGATGATCGAGGGCTGCGGCTCGGGCGAGTTGATGGCGGCGCATGGGGCGGCATTTGACAAATACCTGCGCTATCAGATGCTGTTCCTGACCTTTCGCGGCGCGGTTGCCGCTGACGAGCATCAGGCCTTGCTGGAAGCTGCCGTCACCCGCGACATTTCCCGCGCGCGGGACGTGTTGACCCGGCATATCGACGGCGGGGTCGAGCATGCCCTTGCCGCCTACCGGGCACAGCAAAAGGCCCCCGAGACGATCCCGGGGGCCTGAGGCAATTTACGTCTTTCTCAGCCGAGATAGCCGAAATAACGCGGCAGGAAGAGCGAGAGATCCGGCACGAAAATCAGGATCCCCAGCGCAACCAGCAGGGCAAAGAGGAAGGGCAGCACGCCGGTGATGATCTCGCGCAGGCTGATGCCGGTGACCGCGTTCAGCACGAACAAAAGGATGCCATAGGGCGGCGTCACCAGCCCCAACATGCAGTTGACCACCGCGACCACGCCAAAGTGGATAAGATCGATCCCCAGCGCCTTGCAGGTCGGGATGAACAGCGGCAGTACCACCAGAATGATCGTGGTGGCATCCAGCAGACAGCCCAGCACCAGGAGCATGACGTTGATGGCCAGCAGGAAGACAATCGGGCTGACATCCATCCCCGACAGCCAGTTTTGCAACAGGACGGGGATCCGCTCGGAGGCGACGATATAGTTGAAGATCAGCGCGCAGCCGATGACGATGCCGACCGTGGCCGCCTGTTTCGCACTGTCGACAAAGACGCGGTAGAGCTCCTTGGCCTTCAGCGCGCGGTAGACCAGCCCCGCCAGGATCAGCGCATAAAGCGCGGCGATCGAGGCGGCTTCGGTCGGGGTGGTGGCCCCGCCATAGATGCCGCCCAGCAGGATCACCGGCATCAGCAGCACCGGAATCGCCCGGAAGGTCAGCCGCGGCAGTTCGCGCAGCGGCACCGGCGCCTCTTGCACGATGTGATGCCGCGCGGCCATGAAATAGTTCATCACCATCAGCATCAGCGCCATCAGAAAGCCCGGCACGATCCCCGCCAGAAACAGATAGCCGATGCTCTGATCCGAGATCAGCGCATACATCACCATCGGGATCGAGGGCGGGATGATCGGCCCGATGGTGGCCGAGGCGGCGGTGATCCCCGCCGCATAAGACCGGCTGTAGCGCCCGTCCTTGGTCATCATGCCGATGATGATCTTGCCCGGACCCGCCGCATCGGCCACGGCCGAGCCGGACATGCCCGCAAAGATCAGCGAAGTGACAATGTTCACATGCCCCAGCCCGCCCCGGAACCGGCCCACGAGCGCCACACAGAACGCCAGCAGCCTGTCACTGACAGTGCCCGCATTCATGATGTTGGCGGCGATGATGAACAAGGGCACCGCGAGCAGGATATAGCCGTCATAGATCGACTGGATCAGCTGCTCGGCGGCCAGCGACAGATCGGCCCCCATCATCGCCAGATAGACGATGGCCGAGATCAGCAGCGAATAGCCGATGGGCGCCCCCAGCCCCGCCAGCACGAAGAGCGCGACGAGGCAGATGAGAAATGCGATGCTCATTCAGATCTCCTCGCCCGGAACCAAAGGTGCCTCGGGCGGAAACTCGCCGCGCAAAAGCCGGTAGAGGCCGTAGCCATAACGGGCAATCAGGGCGACGCAAAAAACGATGTAGATGATGAAAATGCGGTCCAGCGGGATGCGCAGGGTCGCACTTTTCTTGATGTGGTAAAAGCTGACATAGCCCCAGCTGTCGGGCAGGGCCACCAGCAAACCGATGACGATCGAGGCCGCGGCAATCATCGCAAAGATCCGGCGCCGCGCGGGTCGGGCGGCGCTGTAGATCAGGTCGAATTTCACATGGTCGGTCTCTTTCAGGCAGAACGCACAGGTCCACAGCACCAGCCACAACCAGAGCGTCAGGCACAGTTCCACCGTCCAGCCGACAGGGAAATTGAAAAGATAGCGGGCGGCGATCTGCGCGATGAAGGTGGCGAACATGGCGGCAAGCATTGCTGCCGCCACGCCCTCGGCTCCTCGGCGCAGCCCCGTGATCAGGTGCTGCATGGGACCCCCTTATTTTGCTGCGTTGATCTTATCAACGATGCCTTCCGGCCAGGCCGCGGCATATTCCGATTTCAGATATTCCGCCTGCACATGCGTGCGGAATGCGTCAACATCGGGCGTGTAGACCTTCAGCCCCTGATCCTTGAAGAACTGCTCCAGCTCGGTTTCCAGCGCCAATTGCTTGGTGCGGCCCGATTCAGCCGCATCGTCGGCGGCCTTTTGCATCTGTGCCTGCTGTTCCGGGGTCAGGCTGTCCCAGACCTTTTTCGAAATCGCCAGATAGTTGAGGTCGACCAGATGCGAGGTCAGCACGATCTGCTTAGTGACCTCGTAGAATTTCGAGTCGCGGTCGGTCGGCAGCGGGTTGTCCTGCCCGTCGATCGCGCCGGTTTGCAGGCCGGTATAGACCTCACCAAAGGCCATCGGCGTCGGGTTGGCGCCAAGCGCGGTGCCCAGGAACTGCCAGGCGTCGGTGCCCGGCATCCGCAGCTTGATGCCTTTCAGATCGGCCGGGGTCTTGATCTCGCCTTCGGTGCGCAGGTTCAGCTGACGGCGGCCCAGATACATGACGGTGAGCAGCTTCACGCCCAGCTCATCCTCGGCCTTTTGCTTGAACGGGTCCATCAGCGGATCGTTGAACACCGCCACCTGATGCGCCGCGTCGCGGTGCAGATAACCCGCGGTGAAGACCGAGAATTCCGGCAGGAAGGTGGCGAGTTCCTGTGCCGAGGTGATCGCCATGTCGAGGTTGCCGCGCGAGATCGCCTCAAGCTCGGTCGCCTGCTTGAACAGGGTGCCGTTGTAATAGGGTTCATAGGTCGCGAAACTGGCGACGGCAGGGCCAAAGACCTCGGCCAGCGCGACGCAGCGCTGATCGGTCTCGGAGGCGGCGGTGGCCATCCGCAGCGTGATGTTCGCGGCCAGCGCCACACGGGTGCTCGCGGCGAAAGCAGCGGCGGCGGTCGCGCCCAGCATCGCGCGACGCGTCATGGAAAATGTCATGGTATTCCTCCCTCACCATTGGGGCACCTCCCTCCCCGGAGATGCGCTCGGTCAATCGTTGCCAAGATTCGACCGGGCTGTCTAGCAAAAGCGACAGGTGAGCGCATATTAAAACGATTGACCGGAAAAAATCTTAGGTTGTCAAAAATAACGATTATTCATCTTTTCATCGACGACACACCGCGCCACACTACACGCAGGGAGAAGGAGTCGTCATGGCGATTGAGGCGAGGACGGGCCGTAAGGCGACGATTGCGTCGCGTTTGGCCGAAACATTGCGCGAGGAGGTTTTGGCCGGCCGGCTGGAACCCGGCGCCAAGATCAATCTGGACCGGCTGCGCGAAGCGATGGGCGTTTCGGCCAGCCCGCTGCGCGAGGCGATGGGCCGGCTGGTGGCTGAGGGGCTGGTCGAATCCGAGGATCAGCGTGGCTACCGGGTGGTTTCAGCCTCGCTGTCGCAACTGCGCGAGGTCATCGAACTGCGCATTGAGGTGACCATGCTCGCCCTGCGGCATTGCGTGAACGAGGGGACGCTGGATTGGGAAAGCGATCTGATGGGCGCGCTCTACCGGCTGACCCGCAGCGAGATCGACCCCGCCCGCCCCGACAGCCTGGCCGCCTGGGAAATTGCGCACCGCAACTTTCACCATGCGCTGATCGCCGATTGCCGCCGCCCGATGTTGCTGGCGCTCTGCACCCGCCTGCAGATGCTGCATGACCGCTATCGCCGGATGGCGCCGCCGGTGGCGGGCGATCCGACGCTGGCCGCCGATCACCGCGCCATTGCCGAAGCCGCCGTGGCACGCGATGCTGACACCGCCGTTTCCCTGCTGCGCGACCATTTCGCGCATAACGGGGCCCGGCTGACCGAGTGCCTCGCGGACCGGCTGCCCGAAACCGCCGTTGCTTTTCCCGAGACACGCCATTTCTGAACCGGAGCCTGAGATGACCAAGCCGATCTATATCCTGAACGGTCCCAACCTGAACCTGCTGGGCCAACGCCAACCCGAGATCTATGGCCGCGAGACGCTGGCCGATGTCGAGGCCGATTGCGCCCGCGTTGCCGCCGAAAAGAACATGAGCGTCAAGCTGTTCCAATCGAACCACGAAGGCGTGGTCATCGACACCATCCATGAGGCGCGGCAGGAGGCCTGCGGCATCATCATCAACCCCGGCGCTTTCACCCATACCTCTGTGGCCATTCTCGATGCGCTGAACACCTTTGAGGGGCCGGTGATCGAGGTGCATATCTCCAACGTGCACAAGCGCGAGAGCTTTCGTCACCATTCCTATGTCAGCCTGCGGGCGGACGGGGTGATCGCCGGTCTCGGAACCGAGGGCTATCAGGCCGCCGTGCGCCGCATCGGCACTCTGGTCAGCAAATGAGTGCGCCAGTCCGCCTTGCGGTTGCCGGTGCGGGCCTGATCGGCAAGCGCCACGTGGATGCGATCGCGCAATGCCCCGGCGCCACACTCGCCGCCATTGTCGACCCCATGCCCGCCGCCGCCGATTATGCGGCGGGCCTTGGCGTGCCCTATTTCGCCGATCTGACCGCGCTGTTCGATGCCGGATGTGCCGAGGGCGTCATCCTCGCCACGCCGAACAACATGCATGTCGAGGGCGGGCTGGCCTGCGTGGCGGCCGGTTTGCCTGCTTTGGTGGAAAAACCGCTGGCCACGGATCTGACAGAGGCGCGGCGGCTGGTCGAGGCGGGTGAAGCCGCTGGCGTGCCGCTGCTGACCGGCCATCACCGCCGCCACAACCCGCTGATTGCCGACGCTCATGCGCGGATCAAGGCAGGCGAGATCGGCCAGGTGGTCTCGGCGCATTCCATGTTCTGGCTGGTCAAGCCGGATGATTATTTCGACATTCCCTGGCGGCGCGAAAAGGGGGCCGGGCCGATCCTGACCAACCTCGCGCATGACATCGACCTGTTGCGGCATCTGGTGGGCGATGTCCGGGCGGTGCAGGCGGCGCAAAGCTCTGCCGCGCGCGGGCACGCCATCGAGGACAGCTGCGTGGTGACGCTGGAATTCGTCAATGGCGCGCTGGGAACGGCGAATATCTCGGACACCATCCCCGCCCCCTGGAGCTGGGAAATGACCACGGGCGAGAACCCCGCCTATCCGAAGACCGATCAGGCCTGCTATCTGATCGGCGGCACCGAAGGCGCGCTTGAGCTGCCCGCAGGGCGGATCTGGCAACATGCCGGAAAGCGCAGCTGGTGGTCGCCGCTGGCCTCCCGCACCGCGCCGCGTGTTTCGGGCGATCCACTGGTGCTGCAGATCGCACAATTCGCCCGCGTCATCCGCGAGGGCGAGGCGCCGCTGGTGTCGGCGCGCGAAGGGCTGAAAACGCTGGAGGTCATTGCGGCCATTCAGACCGCCGCTGCCGAGCATCGCCGCATCTTGCTGTGAAACGCGCGCGCCGTCCTGCTGACGCAATGGGCCGGCGCGCGCTGCGGCGGCCCTGCCCGGCGCCGTTACTGCCCCCTTCCCTGCGCCCTGCGCCCGGTTTCTTCCCGCGGAAAAACGGTGGCGCTGCGGCGGCCGCGCCGCCCGGCGCTTGCGCAAAGGACCGATCATGCTCGCGCTGCTGCTGTTGACCCTGCCCATCTATCTGCTGGTCGGGTTGGGCTATGTGATCGTGCGCTCGGATTATGTATCCGCCGCCGATCTCAAACCCATCGGTCAATTGGTGCTGCGCGTCTCGATGCCCGCACTGATCTTTCTGGCGATCAGCCGCCTGCCGATCCGCGAGGCGTTGCGCTGGGATTTCATCGGCGGCTATCTGGCCGGGTCGCTGCTGGTCTTTGCCTTTGGCTTTTTGGCCGCGCGGGTGATCTTCCGGCGGCCGATGGCCCCGGCGGCAATGATCGCGCTGGGGATGTCCTGCTCAAACTCTGCCTTCATGGCGTTTCCGATCGCCACCACGGTGGTCGGCGAGGGGCCTGCCATTCAGGTGCTGCCGCTGGCGATGCTGGTTGAGAATTTGATCATCATCCCGCTGGCGCTGACCTTGGCGGAACTGCAGGGCGGTCACAGCCCTGCGTTGGCTCTGCGCAAAACGCTGGCCAGCATGGGGCGCAATCCGCTGCTGCTGGCGGTGGCGGCGGGCCTTGCCTTTACCGCGCTTGGCCTGCATTTGCCGGATTTCCTGAGCCGGACGCTGGCACTGCTGGCGCCGATTGCGGCCCCGGTGGCGCTGTTGTCCATCGGCGGCACCGTCGCCACGCTGACCGCCCGTCTGGTCAATCCGCCCATCGTGATGGTGGTGGTGAGCAAGCTGATCCTGCATCCGTTGGCGGTTTGGGCCGGGCTGAGTCTGATCCCCGACCTTGATCCGGTGCTGAAAACCACCGGGATCATTTTTGCCGCTGCGCCGATGCTCTCCACCTTCGCGCTGCTCGGCCTGCGCTATAAGCTTGAAGCCGCGACCGCCACGGCGCTGATCTTTGCCACGGCGGCCTCGTTCTTCACCATTTCAGGGCTGATCGCCCTGCTGGCACCCTAAGCCTATGGCAGGTCCAAAAAGACCCGGCCCGCCTCCAGCCTGGCTGGATAGGTGCCCAGATGCTTGCAGACCGGGGCGCGTTTCGCCTCGCCCGTGCGGTAATCGAACTGCCCATTATGCTTGGGGCATTCGATGACGTAATCCATCACCAGCCCCTCGGCCAGATGTACCTCCTCATGGGTGCACAGTCCGTCGGTGCAGAAGAATTCGCCATCGGGGGAGTGGTAAATCGCATAGGTGCGGCCCGCATGGTCAAAGCGGATCAGGTCTTCTTGGTCGATATCCTCTGCCGCACAGGCGTCAATCCAGGGCATGTCTCATCTCCTCGCTGTTGGGTTATTCTGCCGCCATCGGCAGCGGATAGGCGGCAATGCCGGGGGTGGGCTGGCCGGGCTCAAGATCACCATGAAACTCGGGCCGGTAGGGTTTTGCAGTCGCAGGCAGCGTGCGTTTCACAAACCAGTCGGGGTTTTGAAACTGCTTGCGCACCGCCGGGATCATCTCGGCGAAAGCCGAAGCGATTGAGGGTTGCGCGGGCGGCAGATCATGTTGGATCAGCGCGTGCAGACGCGGCAGCGCGTGATAGGGCACCATCGGGAACATGTGATGCTCCACATGGAAATTCATGTTCCAGTAGATGAAGCGGCTGACCGGGTTCATCAGCACCGTGCGGCTGTTCAGCCGGTGGTCGAGCACATTCTCGGCCAGCCCCACATGCTGCATCAGCCCGGTCATCAGCATGTGCCAGCACCCATAGAGCCGCGGCCCGAGGATCAGCATGAAGGGCAAAACACTGTGCAGGGCCAGCGCCGCCGCCAGGGTTGCCGCATAGATCATGAGCCAGATCCGCGCGGTCCAGAAGACCTTGCTGCGCTCCTGCTCCGGCACAAAGGATTTCACCGTCTCGGGCATATATCCCGCCGCATTGGCCAGCATTTCGCGAAAGGCGGCGATAACATCCAGGATGCCGATGAAGTTCAGCGCCAGTTTCAACAGATCCGCCGGGCGCATCGCCACAATCTCGGGGTCATGGCCGACGATGATCGTATGGGTATGGTGCCGGGTATGGCTCCAGCGCCAGGTCACCGGATTGCGCATCATGCAAAAGCTGGCGATCTGATAGAGCGCGTCATTCATCCAGCGGGTCTTGAACGCGGTGCCATGCCCGCATTCATGCCAGCGGCTGTCCATCGCCGAACCATAAAGCGTGCCATAGATCAGCCAGAACGGCAGCGACCACAGGCTGGGCCAGAGCATCACCCCCGCCACCGCCGCCGCCAGCATCCCGCTGAACAGCACGATGGTATCGCGGATCGCCGGCTGATCCCTACGCGCCATCAGCGCCTTCATCTCCTTGCGCGGCACGTCGGTGTGATACCATGCCGCCGAGACCAGTCCGATCTCTTCGGCCCGTTTCGCATCCCGCCCCAGAAGCGCATAATCGCGGTTGGTCTGCGCCATTCTTCCCTCCGATCCCTGCCGGAGACTGTCCGGCTCTGACCTTCAGCTAGGCGGGCAGGCGGTGACGCGGCAATTTATTTGCCGGGATTTCGCCTGAAATCTTGCAAAAACCCTCAGACAATCCCATCATTCCTTGCAAGAATTTGAGGGGATTTCATGGCGCGCCGCCCACGCATTCACGATCTGGCCGAGGCGGCGGGGGTCTCGGTGGCCACGGTCGACCGGGTGCTCAACGGCCGCCATGCGGTGCGCGCGGAAACCGCCGACCGGGTCTATGCCGCGGCCAAGCGGATCGGCTATCACGCCGCGCCCCTCTTGGAGAAGCGCGTGGGCGCACCGAAACGCAGCCTGCATATCGGCCTGCTCCTGCACGCGCAGGAGGCGGATTTTTACCGCAGCTTCAAATCCTTGGCCGAGGCGGCCGCGCGTGCAGACCCCCGCGCCAAGATCCGCCTTTCCACCGCCTATCTGCCGAGCCAGAACCCGGCTGAAGTGGTGGCCGCGCTGGAGGCGATGGCGGCGCGGGTGCAGATGGTGGCGATGGTGGCCATTGACCATCCCCTGATCAGTGAGGCGGTGGCGGGGCTGAAGGCGCGCGGGGTGCCGGTTTTCGCGCTCTTGTCGGATTTCGCGCAGGGCGCGCGGGCCGCCTATATCGGCACCAACAACCTGCGGGTGGGGCGCACCGCCGCCTGGATGCTGGCGCGCGGCATGGCACGCCCCGCCAAAGTGGCGCTGTTTGTCGGCGGCCACCGCTGGCACGGGCATGAGCTGCGCGAGACCGGCTTTCGCAGCTATTTCCGGCAAGAGCATCCCGAGGTCACGCTGATCGACACCCAGGTCAACCTCGACACGCCGCAGCTGGCCTATGAGGCGGTGCTGTCACTGTTGGCACGGCATGCCGATCTGGCCGGGATCTTTTGCGCGGGCGGCGGGATGGAGGGGATCATCCAGGCCATCCGCGATGAGCGGCGGGCCGGCAATCCGCGGGCGGCACGGGTGGATATTGTGGTGAATGAGCTGACCGAAGTCAGCCGGCACGCATTGGCCGATGGCCTCGTCTCACTGGTGATCGACACGCCGGTGACGGCGATCTGTCAGGCTTTGTTCACCGCCAGCCTCGCGGCACTGGCCGAAGGGCCAGGCGAGGCACCGGGGCAGATTTTCCTCCCCCCGGTGCTGATTTTACCCGAAAGCCTGTGAAGCTCAGACGCCGCAGAGGCTGACCTCAATCCCCAGCTCTGCCGCCAAAGCCGCGCGGGCCAGCATCGCGCGGTCAGCGCTCGCCGCATCCGTGGCATAGACCACCTGAATATGGTTGGCCTTGTGCCGCGCCATCATCGCATCGCGGCTGACCCCGGTCAGCACGCCATGCATGATCGGCCATTGCGGCGTGGTGCCCATCGCCCGCCGCCGGGTTTCCTCTTCCGGCAGATCCACGGCCTGACCGCGGCCCATATCCATCTTGAGCCGCCCGTCCTCGACGAAGATCCGGCTCCAGATGATCTCGCCCGCCTTGGCGATCCCGCGCAGCGAGCCGCCACCCGCCGGGAAGAACATCGCCGGTTGCCGCAGGCTTTCCGATCCGGCCCAGCCGCCCGGGTGATGCGCGGGGGGTGCTGCGCCCGAAATCTCGAACACCCAGATGAAATCGTCGCGGCTGCCTGAGGCATCCCTGTCGCCCCAGCGCAGATCATGCAGCGTGGTTTCCACCGGCTGCCCCAGCGCCCTGTGCAGACGGTTGATCAGCACGCCATCGAGGCCCGCGCATTCATCCACCTCGTTGAAATGCACGATCGCCTCACCCTCGCGGATCACCGAGCCATCGGCGCGGGTCACAGGCGGACGCTCGGCATTGTTCAGCATCCCCTCGACCAGATCCGAGGCGGGCAGCAGATCCTTCAGCCCCTGCTGATACTGAATGCCGATCGCCTCACAGCCAAAGGTATCGGCCAGCCGCACCGCCGCCACATACATCCGGCATTGCAGGATCACCTGAGCCTCGGTCAGCTCGCTGGCGGGATCGCTGCCCAGATGAAATGTCATGCCGCGCGCGACCATCCAGTCATAGGCGGCGCGGCCCTCGGCCTCGGGCACCTGCAACGTGGCGTGGTAGAGCGCCGATTGCGACAGCCGTTCCTTGAACACGCCCATCGGCATCAGGAGTTCATCGGGGATGATGGCATTGTACATGCCCATGCAGCCCTCATCAAAGACCCCCAGAATGATTTTGTCGCGGCGCAGCGCCGTGGCCATGTCGCGGGCCAGCGCACGGTCTTCGGCGGGCACGGCGGCGGGATCAAAGGGCCGCACATGGCCGATGTCATGGCGAATCGTGCCTTGGCTCAGCCAGTCACCCAGCTTGTCGCGGAAGAAGGCATCGCTGAAATCCTCGCTCCAGAGCGTCGCATAGGGCACCCCGGCCTTGGTGAGCGAGCCGTTGAGGTTCAGCATCCCCACCAGCCCCGGCCATTGACCGGACCAGTTGGCCAGCGTCAGGATTGGTCCCTTATGGCTGGTCAGCCCCGGCAGCACATGATGCGAATATTGCCAGACCGCTTCGGCGACGATCAGCGGCGCCTCTGGTGGAATACCGGCGAAAATATCCATCCCCTCGCGCTGGCTGGCAATAAAGCCATGCCCCTCCGGTTTCACCGGATGCCCGCGGCGCAAGGAATGGCCCATTTCGGCCAGCACCGCGCCCAGTTGCGCCTCCATCGCCGCCTGCGCGGGCCAGCATTGCACATTCGCGCTTTCGCGCAGGTCGCCACTTGCGACCAGCCAGATCTCGGCCATTCAGTCCCCTCCCATGATCGCGGCATAATCCGCGAAATCCGCCTGCATGCGGCGGAACACCTGATATTTGCGGTCGTGATAGGCGGCGAGATCGGCGCGCGGCGCGATCTCGGCCCCCGGTCCGCCCATCGCCCGCATCGCCTGTGGCAGATCGGGCTGCGCCTCTGCCGCGACGGCGGCCATCATCGCCGCCCCGAGCAGCACCGGCTCGGCCTGATCGGGCACGACGATGCGGCAGCCGGTGGCATCGGCCATTTCGCGCAGGTAAAGCGGATTGCGCGCCAGACCACCGCTGACCACCAGCACATCCACCACCAGCCCCGCGCCGGTCATTTCCTGCAGGATGTGCCGCGTGCCATAGGCCAGAGCCTGCACCACGGCGAGATAGTCCAGCGCCAGATCTGCCAGCCCATGCTCCAGCGTCAGCCCCGAGATCGCCCCGTGCCGCGTCGGATCGGCCAGGGGCGAGCGGTTACCGTGGAAATCGGGTTGGATATGGCGGCCCGCGCTCAGCGGGGCGGTGTCGCCTCCGGCTGCCAAGCGCGTCAGTTCCGCCTGCAAAAACGCATGAACAGAGACGTTTTGGCGCGCCGCCTCGGCCCGGGCGCCCGCCGCCGCGCCGTGCCGGTCGATGACAGTGTCGATCAGCGCCCCGGCGGCGGATTGCCCGCCCTCATTCGCCCATAGTCCCGGCACCAGCACCGAGAAATACGGCCCCCAGACGCCCGGCACAAAGACAGCGGCATCCGTCAGGGCAATGTGACAGGCCGAAGTGCCCGCAATCACCGCGAGGCGTCCGGCCAGATCGGCCCCTCCTGCCCCCACGCCCAAAGTGCCCAGGGCACCCGCATAGGCGTCGATCATCCCGGCGGCGACCGGCGTGCCGGGCGCAAGGCCCAACTCTGCCGCCGCCTCAGCGCTCAGCCCGCCCACCCGCGCACCGGGGGCGGCAAAATCCTCGCCGATCATCGCATGACCAGTGCCCGTCAGGTCCGAAAGGCCGATCTCATGCAAAAAGGCATCATCCCATCCCTCGCCCGCAGCGCCCCGGTGACCAAGATAGGTCCATTTGCACACGGCAGAGCAGAGCGATCGCGCCGGCGCCCCCGTGGCACGGTGGACCAGCCAGTCGGGCAGATCCCAAAACGCCGCCGCCCGCGCCCAGGATTGCGGCAGATGCCGCTTGAGCCAGAGGAGTTTCGGCATTTCCATCTCGGGCGAGATCACCCCGCCCACATGCGCCAATACCTCGGCCCCGGTGGCGTTGATCGCCGCCGCTTCGGCAATCGCCCGGTGGTCCATCCAGAGGATCACATCCTGATCCACCCCGCCCTGCGGGCAGACTGAAACCGGGCCGCCCGTGGCATCTGCCACCACCAGCGAACAGGTCGCATCAAAGCCCAAGCCCGCGACAGAGTCCGCCGGAATCGCCGCCTGCGTCATGGCCTCGCGCAGCGCGCGCGCGACGGCCGCCCAGATCCCGCGGCTGCTTTGCTGCGCATAGCCGGGCTGCGGCCGCGTCGTGTCAATTGCGGCCTGCGCGGTGCCGATCAGCCGCCCCGTGGCGTCAAAGACCCCGGCCCGCGCGCTGCCCGTGCCGACGTCCACACCGATAAAATGCTGCATGAGCCCCCCTGCCCCATCGTCTCTGTTGCGGCGCAAAACGCCGCATTCTGTCACCCTATCACAGCCGCAAGGCGCGCCGCCGCGCACTTTCGATATGCGCGTCCATCGCCTCCATTGCGGCCTTGGCATCCCCCTCGGCCAGCGCGGCGAGGATGGCCAGATGTTCATCCATCACCCGCACCACCAGCTCCGGCAGCATCCGGGTGTCTTCCTGCCGGATCAGCCGGATCTTGATCGAATTGACCCGGTAGATGTCCGAGATCAGGGCATTGCCCAGAGCGTCCACCATGACATCATGCATTTGCCAGTCCAGATGCTGCGCGCGCGCCAGCAGGTCCGCGGTGACCCCCGCCTCCGCCTCGGCCCGCACCGCCAGATGCTCGGCCCGCATTGCCAGAACCCCCTCGGCGGGGGCAACGCGCGCGTAATGCGCCACGGCCTCCCGCTCGAGGAGCAGCCGCAGCTGGAACGCATTGCGGATCAGATCAAGGTCCACATGCGCGATCTGCAGGCCACGGTGCGGCACGGTGCGGATCAGGCCATCGGCCTCCAGCCGGGGGATCATCTCGCGGATGGCCCCCAACGGCATGCCGGTGATCTCGACCAGTTCGCGCTGCGAGACAAACTGCCCCGGCTGGATCTCGCGCGCGAGAAGCCGGGCGGTAAAGCTCTCATAAGCGCGGGCGCGCAGGGTCATTGTCGGCTCTTCCATCCCGCGTGCCCCGGCTCAGCGTGCCGGGACGGCATCGGGCATTTCAGCCATCAATGCCGCCACCCCGGCGACGACGGCCCGGTCGGACGCGGTCAGCGGCGGACGGACACGCGCCCAGGCCGGATCCCCCTTGGCCACCCCCACCAGCGCCTTGACCAGCGGCGTCACAGGCGCGGTCACCACCGCATCCACCAGCCTGCTCATCTCGGGATCGGCGACGCCGGTGCGGATCAGCGCCCCCAGCCGCGCCGGGAACAGGTTCGCCATGCCGCTGATGGCCCCCGCGCCGCCCAGAGGGGCCGCCCGCGCCAAAAGACGCTCATCCCCGATCAAAATCGCCAGATCTTTGTATTTCAGCAGCGCTTCGGCATTCGTCCAGTCGCCCGAGCTGTCCTTGACCCCGAAGATCGCCGCGCCAAAGGTATCCTTCAGCCGCCGGATCAGCGCCTCCGACAGGCCGACACCCGTCACCTGCGGAATGTGATACAGAATGAATTCCGGCTGAAAGTCGGTCAGCTTGCCCAACAGCGCCGCGTACCAGTCATAGAGCGCATCGTCGGCCACTCCCTTGAAGTAGAAGGGCGGCGTGGCGAGCAGCCGTCTGACCCCCTGCGACAGCGCCACCCGCGCCTGATATTCCGCCTCTTCCAGCGAAGTGGCGCAGAGACAGACCGTCACCTTCTCCGCCGGCACGCCATTGCCCAGCACCGCCGCCAGCAGCGCGCCGCGATCGGCCCGGCCCAGTGCCGCCCCCTCGCCCGTGGTGCCAAACAGGGTCACCCCATTGGCCCCACCCGCAATCAGCGCCGCCGCATGATCGCCCGCGCGCAGCATGTCGACCTGACCATTGGCCAGAAAAGGCGTGACCATTGCCGCCGAAATGCCAAACAACCCGGCGCGCGGTGCCGCCGGGGAAGGTGCCGCCGAGGCCGCAGCCGGATCTAGGGAATCAATGAGGGACATCGCGCGCTCCAGGTAATTACTCGGTAACATGTTGCTGACATGACGGCCGGTAATCAAGTCGTATTCAGCACCCTCCCGGATTATTTACAGCCACGCCCCGGCGCATGGATTGACGCTGCCCCCCTGCCCCCTAGGATCACCGCATCTGGATTGAAAAGAGGCCACCGCATGTCCGATACCCCTGCCCCGATGTCGCCCGAGCGTTTGCAGCGCATGGCCGAAGTGATCGTGAAGATCGGCCTGAACCTGCAGGCCGGTCAGGATCTGGTGATGACCGCGCCGGTGGCGGCACTGCCCCTCGTGCGGCAGATCGCAGCCGAAGCCTACAAAGCGGGCGCGGGCGTGGTGACGCCGCTTCTGGGCGACGAGGAAATCACCCTCGCCCGCTATCGCCACGCGCAGGACGCCAGCTTTGACCGCGCCGCCGACTGGCTCTATCAGGGCATGGCGCAGGCTTTCGCGGGCAATGCGGCCCGGCTGGCGATTGTCGGCGACAACCCGATGCTCCTGGCTGAACAAGACCCCGACAAGGTGTCGCGCGCCAACCGCGCCAATTCCATCGCTTATAAGCCCGCGCTCGAGAAGATCTCGAATTTCGTGGTGAACTGGAACATTGCCGCCTATCCCGGCACCGCCTGGGCGCGGCAGGTCTTTCCCGATCTGCCCGAAGCCGAGGCCGTCGCAGCCCTGGCCGAGGCGATCTACAAAGCCTCGCGCCTCGATGGCGCGGATCCGGTGGCGGACTGGACCGCGCATAACGCGGCGTTGCGTCAGCGCTCGGCCTGGCTGAACGGCCAGCGGTTTGCCGCGCTGCAGTTCACCGGGCCCGGCACCGATCTGCGTGTGGGCCTGGCGGATGGCCATGAATGGCACGGCGGCGCCTCGCAGGCGCAGAACGGCGTGATCTGCAACCCGAACATCCCGACCGAAGAGGTCTTTACGACCCCCCATGCGCTGAAGGTCGAGGGGCATGTCAGCGCCACGAAACCGCTCTCGCATCAGGGCACGCTGATCGAGAACATTCAGGTCCGCTTTGAGGGCGGGCAGATCGTCGAGGCCAAGGCGACGCGCGGCGAGAATGTGCTGCAAAAGGTGCTCGATTCCGATGCGGGCGCGCGGCGGCTGGGCGAAGTGGCCCTCGTGCCGCATTCCTCGCCCATTTCGGCCTCGGGGCTCTTGTTCTACAACACG
The DNA here is from genome assembly GCF_052113705.1 of Phaeovulum sp. W22_SRMD_FR3. Classification (NCBI taxonomy): domain Bacteria; kingdom Pseudomonadati; phylum Pseudomonadota; class Alphaproteobacteria; order Rhodobacterales; family Paracoccaceae; genus Phaeovulum; species Phaeovulum sp. W22_SRMD_FR3. The sequence goes on from NZ_JBGQOG010000008.1 coordinate 116,365, forward strand.
CTCTTTGACGAAAATGCCGCCTGCCATATCGCCTTAGGGCAATGCTATTCGAAATGCTTCCTCGGCGGCGACAAGCTGACGCCGGAACAACTGGCGGCGCAGGGCGGCAATTCCAGCGTGATCCACATCGACTGGATGATCGGCTCGGACCAGATCGACATCGACGGGATCGGTGCCGATGGCAGCGTGACCCCGGTGTTCCGCAAGGGCGAGTGGGCCTGATACCCCTTTCCTGAGCCAAGTTAGCGGCCCCCGTCGTGGCATTGGCCCCGGCGGGGGTTTCTTTTTGCCGCGCCTGGATTCCTGACTATAAAAATCAGGTATAATCTTGACTAAATTACTCTGCCAAGTTACGGCTCGGGGAAAATGTCCCGTCTGAAAGTCTTGCCATGCCCCCCGTCACCGATCTCGCCAGCGATCTGCCGACCGCGCCGCAACCCCTGTTTGCGTCTCTGCACCGGCTGATTGAGTTCATTCTGATGGGCGGCCCGGCCATGATGGCGATTGCGGCGCTCTCGGTGTTGACGCTGGCACTGATCCTCTGGCGGATCTGGGCGCTGGCCCGGTTTGGCGCCTGGACGGGCGGCCAGCGCACCGAAGCGGCGCTGACCCTTTGGGCGCAGGGCAAACAGACTGAGGCCATCGCAGGCCTGGCAGGGCGCCGCTCGCTGCGCGCGCAGCTCGTTCGCGCCGCGATGACGGCCGCGCGCAATCCCGCCTTTGACCGCGAGGCCGCCGAGGCCGAGACAGGCCGCGTCGCCCGCGACCTTCTGCGGCAGGCCCGCACCGGGCTGCGACCGCTAGAACTCGCCTCCACCATCGGGCCGCTTTTGGGTTTGCTCGGCACGGTCACCGGGATGATCGCGGCGTTTCAGGCCCTGCAAGAGGCGGGCAGCCGCGCCGATCCCGCAGCCCTTGCCGGCGGCATCTGGGAGGCGCTGCTGACCACCGCCGCCGGGATGGCCGTGGCGATTCCCGCGCAAATCGCCCTCACCTGGTTTGAGAGCATCTGCGACCGTCAGCGTCACGATATGGAGGATGCCGCGACGCGGGTCTTTCAGGTGAAACGGCCCGCCGCCCCCGCGAAACCCGCGCTCTATGCGGCGGCCGAGTGATGATGCGTTTTGGTACGGAACGCGCACGGCGGCGGCCCAATCTGACGCCGATGATCGATGTGGTCTTCCTGCTTCTGGTGTTTTTCATGCTCGCCTCGCGCTTTGGTGCCGAGACGGTGCTGCCGCTGGCCCTCGCCGGTCAGGGGGGCGCCGCCTATGAGGGGCCGCCGCGTCTCGTGCAGGTCTCGACCGACGCGGTGACGCTGAACGGCATCGCCGTGCCGCCTGAGGGGCTGGCCGCCGCCCTGCAACCGCTGGTGCAAACGCCGGGCGACGCGATCATCCTGCGCGCGGATGCCACCGCACCGCTGCAACAGGTGGTGGGGGTGATGGATCGGTTGACCGCCGCCGGGTTCACCCGTCTGGTGCTGGTGGAGTGAGAGATGGACTTTTCTGAACCGCCCCGGCGTCAACCCGCCGAAAATCTGCTGCCGATGATCAATGTGGTGTTTCTGCTGCTGATCTTTTTCCTGATTTCCGCCGAACTGGTGCCGCCAGAGCCCTTTACCGTCGCCCCGCCCGCCGCCGATTCAGAGGCCGAGCGCGCCGGGGAATGGCTGCTGCATCTGAACGCTGAAGGCGATTTGGGCTATCGCGACGCGCTCGGGCCCGAGGCGCTGACCGCGCTCGCCGCCGCGCGCGATGAGGCCTGCGCGGTCACCGATTGTGAGACTGTTCCGCCTGTTTTGACCCTGCGCGCCGATGCCGCCGTGCCCGCCACCCGCCTCGCCGCGCTGCTCCCCCAGATCCGCAGCGCAGGTTTTGCGCAGATCGAACTGATCACGGCCCGGCCATGAGCGCGCGGGTGGAACTGACGCTGGCGCTTGGCGTGGCGGCCTTCTTGCATGTCGCATTGTTTTCGCTGACGCCGGACAGCGCGGGGGCAGAAGCCTCGGGCGATGGCGGCAGCGATTCCGTCTCTATCATGGCCGGAAGCGATGAAATCGCTGCCATGGTCGCCGATTGGGAAACGGTGCCGGAAACCGCTGATGCACCGGAAATTCACATGCCGGACGTGCCCGATATGAACGCAGCGCCCCCTGTGATCACAGCGCCGACGCCGATGGAAACGCCGCAACCAGCCACCCTGGCCCCCGTGATGCCCGCGCTCATGCCCGAGGCACCTGCCCTGCCGGACCCTTCCGTAACCGAGTTGCCGGCCGCGCCGCCGCCACCGGCTGAGCCGGATAAAACAGAGCCTGTTCCTGCCCAAAGGCCACAGCCAAAGCCCGAAGTCGTACCGGAACCCAAACCCAAAGCCGCCCCAAAGGCGCCCCCAAAAGAGGCCAAGCCCGCCAGAGAGCCGAAACCCCGTGCAGCCCCGCCGCCCGGTGGTGCAGGCACGCGGGCCGCGGGTGCGGGCGGCGGCACCGCGGCCGGGGTAAACGGTGCGGCAGAGGCCAGCATTGCCGGGGGAAAGGCGCTCGACGCCAAGGCCAACTGGGGGGCGAATATCCGCGCGCGGATCGAGCGGCGCAAATCCTATCCGCGCGCCGCAGGCGGCGCGCAGGGCGTGGTCACCGTGCGGCTTACGGTGGCGCGCGGCGGTGCGCTGAGCAGCCTCGCTTTGGTCAAAAGTTCTGGCAATCCGGTGCTGGATGAGGCGGCGCTGAAAGCAGTACGGGCGGCCGGGAAGTTTCCCGCCGCCCCCAAATCCCTGCCCGGCGAGAGTTTCACCTTTACCCTGCCGATGAGCTTTACCCGCTAACGGTTCAGCCAGTGAATTTCGGCAGGCCGAAAAAGGCCTCCGGATTGTCCACCAGCGCCAGATGCCGCGCCGCATCCGAGGGCAGCCAGCCCAGGGTGGTGTCCAGCAGCGCCGCATCATCGGGATATTCCGCGGTTTCCTTCGCCAGATTATGCGGCCAGTTGGTGCCCCAGAGGATCCGCTCCGGCGCGTATTCCGCGATCACCCGGGTGACATCGGCCACATCCGCATAGTCCGGCCCGCCGGTCTTCGAGCTCTCATAGCAGCCCGCGATCTTGTACCAGACGCGGCCGGTATCCAGCAGGCGCTTCATCATCTCCACCTCGGCGCTGAGCGGGGTGATGCCTTTGAAGAACTTGCCGTGGTGGTCCAGCACCCAGCGGCTTTTCAACGCCTTCAGCCGCGGCATGTGGTCGGCCAGATGGCTGCCGTCGAATTGCACCGCCATGCCCCAGCCCGCCGCATGGGCGCGGGCATCCACCGCCTCCAGATGCGCGAGCCCGAGCGCGCCGCCCGGCAGATCCATGATCCGCGCGCCGACACAGCCGCCGTCCACCAGCGCGGTCATCTCGGCCTCGGTCGTCTCCGCGCTGATCACCGCCATCCCGCGGGCGCAATCGCCCATCTCGGCCAGACAGGCGAGCAGGCTGGCATTGTCGCGCTGATGCGCATTGCCCTGGGTCACGATCACCCGGTCCAGCCCCAGCCAGGCCATGACCTCGCGGTATTGCGCGGGCGTCGGCAGATCACCCAAGGGCAGGCCCGGCCCGCCCGGCAGCGCCGGGAATCCCGGCAAATACATGTGCATCTGGCTGTCCACCGCGCCGCGCGGCATCGGGGTTCGGGGCGCGGCCCCGGTCAGTTGACGGATCAGCATCAGCCCTCCTTCGGCGCAAATTCACGCAGCGCATCGCGGTTGATTTCAATCCCAAGCCCGGGCGCGTCGGGGATGGCCACCACCCCGGCCTGATGTTCAATCGGCGCGGTCAGCACCGCCTGCCGGAACGGGTTGTCGGTGCGGTCAAATTCAAGGATCGGCTCAATCGGATTGACCCGCATCGGGTTCGGCACCATCGCCGCCATGAACTGCAAGGCCGCCGCGATCTGCACCCCGGTGCCCCAGACATGCGGCACCAGGCGCACACCGTGCAGCGCCGCGAGGTCCATGATCTTCTTGCCCTCGCTGAAGCCGCCGCAGCCGGCGAGATCGGGCTGCAGAATATCGACCGCCCGGGTCTCCAGCGGCTCTTTCATCCCCCAGCGGGCGTGCCAGGTCTCGCCCCCCGCCACCGGGATCGGCTGGCGGGCGCGCACATCGCGGTAGGCGCCCAACAACTCGGGCAGCACCGGCTCTTCGAACCAGTCGATGCCGAGTTCCGCCGCGGCATTGCCGACAGTGACCGCCTCGATCACGTCATAGCCGTGGTTGGCGTCAATCATCAGCCGCATCTCGGGGCCGATGGCCTCGCGCACGGCGCGGATCACCCGCAGATCTTCCTCGACGCCGAAACCGATCTTGATCTTGCAGGCATGGAACCCCGCCGCCCGGTGCCGCGCCATCTCTTCGGCATTGTCAGAGACGCGGTCCACCCCGTCGCGCTTGAAACTGCCGGTGGCATAGGCGCGCACAGACTCGCGGAAGCGCCCGCCGAGCAGGGTTGAGACCGGCACGCCAAAATGCCGCCCCTTGATGTCCCAAAGCGCGATGTCGATGCCCGACAGCGCCGTGACCGCCAGCCCCCTCTGCCCCTGATCGCGCAGCGCATTATAGAGGGTAATCCAGATCTTTTCCGTCTCCAGCGCATCCATGCCCACCAGCCAATTGGCATAGGCGGCGACCACGGCGGCATTCGGCCGCGCCGGGCCAAGGCATTCCCCCCAGCCGGTGGTGCCATCGGCGCAGACCACCTCGACCAGCACATGGCTGCGCCGGTCAAAGCGCATTGAGGCGCTTTCAAACGGCACCTCCAGCCGGTGTTCGAGAAGATGGGTGTGAACGGCGACGATCGTGGTCGGGCGCGGCATCAGACTTACCTTTTATAGGGGGCGATCAGGGCTTCCATCATGCCCATCTCTTCCGAGGTCAGATCGTCGAGCGGCGCACGCACCGGGCCGACCGCAAAACCTTGCAAGCGAACGCCCGCCTTGACCGCCGCCACCGCATAGCCCTTGCGACGGCTGCGGATCGCCATGAACGGGTAGAAGAAATCGTTCAGGATCTGTTCGCAGCGGGCACGGTTGCCACCGCGCAGCGCATCATAGAATTCGATGGCCAGCCCCGGCACAAAGTTGAACACCGCCGAGGAATAGGTGGAAAAGCCCGCGCCCAGATAGGCCTCGGCAAACAGTTCCGCCGTCGGCATACCGCCGAGATAGGTCAGGCGGTCCCCCATTTTCGCGGTGATCTGCCGCACGAGGCCAATGTCGCCCGAGCCGTCCTTGAACCCGACGAGGTTGGGGCATTCATCGCAAAGCCGCGCCAGAGTGTCGGCCTGCAGGATCGCATTGTCGCGGTTGTAGACCATGACGCCGATGCCCACCGACTGGCAGACCGCTTTCACATGGCGATAGAGCCCCTCTTGCGGCGCATCGATCAGGTAATGCGGCAACAGCAGGATACCATCGGCCCCGGCCGCCTCGGCGTCGCGGGCAATGCGGGTGGCCATTTCGGTGCCATAGCCGCAACCCGAAATGATCGGGGTATTGCCCGCCGCCTCTTTCGCGGCCCGCACGATGGTCGGAATTTCATCCGGTGCCAGCGAGAAGAACTCGCCGGTGCCGCCCGCCGCAAAGAGCGCGCTGGCCGGATAGCCCGCCAGCCAGCTGACGTGATCAGCGTAGACATCGGGCTTGAAGCGGCCGTTCGCGTCGAACGGCGTCACCGGGAAAGACAAAAGGCCAGCGCCAAGCGCGATTTTCAGATTTTCGGGGGTCATCGGATTCGTCCAGTTGCGGTCAGTTCGGTTAAACCTGCCAACTTGTCAGACAAGTGTCAATCAGTTGTGACACAAATTATGAGATCGGGCCGCGGATCATGTCACGGTAGCGTTTCTGGCTGTCCTTCAGATGCACCCGCATGGCGATCCGGGCAGCGGATTCGTCGCCATGTGAAATGGCGCGGGCGATTTGCGCGTGTTCCTCAACGATCTGGCCCATGTAGTCGGCGGCCAGCGCGCGCCGGTCCCCTGCGGGCAGCGCTGTCCGCGGGATGACCTTCTGCCCCATCAGCGTCAGAAACTCCGGGAAACGCGGGTTGTTCGTCGCCTCCGCGATCGCGATGTGGAAAGCGAAATCCGCATCCACCGTCGATTCGCCCGCCTGCACCCGCCCTGCCACCAGCCGGTGCGCCTCAAGGATCGCCTCCTCCTGCGCTGGCGAACGGCGCTGAGCCGCCAGGCCCGCTGCCTCTATCTCAACGGCGGCGCGGAGTTCCAGCATCTCCAATATTGAAGAAATACGTTGAAAATCAATGTCCTGAAACGGATTCCCGTCCCGCATCCGCTGATCCACCACGAAAACCCCGGCGCCCTGGCGCGGCTCGACCAAGCCATCGGCGCGCAGGCTGGATACCGCTTCCCGAATCACCGTGCGCGACACGTCATAGAGCGCCGTCAGCTGCGCCTCCGAAGGCAGCTTATCCCCCAAGGCATAGCGCCCCGAGGTGATCGCCAGCCGCAAATCCTCGGACACCCGCCGCACCAGATTGCGGCGGTTTCCACGGTCCAAACCGGTGGCATCCTGGTTCATGGCGGTAATCCTTCACTTTTCTCCAGCGATACAAGGATCATCGGGCATGTCAAGATGACCTCACGCCAAGTTATAATATGTGTTGACTAACTTGTCGCCCAATATATCCTTTCGCCATCACCAAAAGACAAAAGTCACCATGGGAGGAGACTGACATGACGATCACCACCAAAATCCGGGGCCTGATGATTTCAGGGGTTGCCTTGGCCACGCTGGCGCTGCCCGCTGCGGCTGACAGCTGGCGTGGCTGGGGAATTCACCCCGAAGATTACCCGAACTCGATCGCGATGAATCAGTTCGCCGCCGATGTGACCAAGGCGACCGAAGGCCGCGTCGAGGCACAGATGTTCAACAACGGCATCCTCGGCGATCAACCGGACGCCATTGAGCAAACCCGTGCGGGCGCACTGCAATTCGCCAATTTCAACATGGGGCCGATGGGCGAGATCGTGCCCGCCACCAATGTGATGTCGCTGCCCTTCATCTTCAACAACCTCGACCATATGCACCATGTGATGGACGGTCCGGTGGGCCAGGCCTTCTCGGATGCGCTGGCGGCGCAGGGGCTGGTGGCCCTGTCGTGGTTCGACAGCGGCGCGCGCAGCTTTTACAACACCAAACATGCGATCATGACGCCTGAGGACATGAAGGGCCTGAAGTTCCGCGTGATGAACAACGATCTCTTCGTGCAGATGGTCGATGATCTGGGCGGCAATGCGACGCCGATGGCTTACGGCGAAGTCTATCAATCGCTGAAAACCGGGGTGATCGACGGCGCCGAGAACAACTATCCGTCGTTTGAATCCTCGAACCATTACGAGGTGGCGAAATACTACTCGATCACCGATCACCTGATCATTCCGGAATGCGTCTGCGTCAACACGGCCGCCTGGGAAGCGCTGTCGGATGCCGACAAGGCTGCGGTGAAGAAGGCCGCTGTCGATGCCGCCACCACGCAGCGTTCGCTCTGGGCCGAGCGGGAGAAAGCCAGCCGCGCCAAGGTGGAATCCGCCGGTGTGACGGTGAACGAAGTCACCGACAAAACCGCCTTCCAGGAAGCCATGGCGCCGATCTATGAGGCCTTCCTGGCCAATAACCCCGATCTGGCCCCGATGGTCAAAGAAATCCGCGAAACCAAGTAACGCAGGGTTTGGCGAGGTCCGGCACGCCGCCGGACCTCCCTCCCCCCATCAAAAAGGCATGAGATGGTGCATATCATCGCGGGAACCGAGGGCCGGAGCTTTGACGGCCCCCTCTATCGGGCCATCGACCGGGTGGCGCAGATCTGTCTCGGCATAGCCGGGGTGCAACTGGTCACCCTGATTGTGATTTTTGGCTGGCTGGTCTTTGGCCGCTATGTCCTCAACGACACCCCGACCTGGGTTGAGCAGCTGTCGCTGATCCTCGTGGTCTGGATCGCCTTTCTCGGGGCGGCGGCGGGTGTCTGGTACAATACCCATCTCTCGGTGGATTTCATCCGCGCGCTGTTTCCGCGCCCGCTGCGCTCGGTCCTGTGCTGGGTCGCGCTGATCGCGCTGGTCGGCTTTGGCCTGATCATGGCGAAATACGGCTGGGAACTGGCCTCCAAAACCTGGCCGCGCCGCATCCCGATGCTGGGCTTTTCCGAAGGCTGGCGCGCGGTGCCGATGGCGATCTGTGGCGTGCTGACCGTTATTTTCACCGCGGCGCATATGGTGATGCGCACGCAGGGCTACCGCCCGGAAGAGGACTGAAACATGGGCTTGATCATTCTCTTCGGGCTGTTCTTCGGCGGCCTGATCGCAGGGATTCCTGTGGCCTTTGCGCTCGGCATCGCCTCTGTGGGTGGGTTCATCTATGAGGGGCTGCCGCTGTTCATCGCCTTTCAGCGGATCATTTCCGGGATTTCGGTGTTTTCCCTGCTGGCGATCCCGTTTTTCATCTTTGCGGGCGACCTGATGCTGCAAGGCGGGATTGCGGTGCGGCTCGTGCGCCTCGCCTCCGCCGCTGTCGGCTCGGTGCGCGGCGGCTTGGGCGTGGTCAACGTCGCCTCCTCGATGCTGTTTGGCGGCATTTCCGGCTCGGCCGTTGCCGATACCTCGGCATTGGGCTCGATCCTGATGCCGGTGATGCGCGAAAAGGGCTATGACGCGGATTATGCGGTGAATGTCACGGTCACCTCCTCCATCGCCGGGGTGGTGATCCCGCCCAGCCACAACATGATCCTGTTTGCGGTGGCGGCTGGGGGTGTCTCGGTGTCCAAACTGTTCATCGCGGGGATCGTCCCGGGGGTGCTGATGTGCCTCTGCCTTGGCATTGTCGCCTATTGGGTGGCGGTGCGGCGCGGCTATCCGGCCGAAAAATTCCCCGGCTGGGGCTTTTTGATCCGCAGCTTCATCGTGGCCATTCCCGGCCTGATGACCGCGATCATCATCGTCGGCGGCGTGCTGTCGGGCGTGATGACGGTGACGGAATCCGGGGCATTCGGCGCGATCTACGCGATCCTCGTGACCGCGCTCGTCTACCGCGAACTGACCTGGGACGGGTTCAAGAAAGCCGTGCTGAATTCGGTGAAAACCACCGCAATGGTGATGCTGCTGGTGGCCACCGCCAATGCCTTTGCCTATCTTTTGGCGATGTACCGCGTGCCCGAGGCGCTGGCGAATTCGGTCACCATGATCAGCGACAATCCCTATGTCATTCTGCTGATGCTGAACCTGATCCTGCTGGTGCTGGGGATGATCATGGATATGGCGGCGCTGATCCTGATCTGCACGCCGATCTTTCTGCCCGTCGTCGTGGGGTTGGGGATGGACCCGCTGCAATTCGGCGTCATCTTGATGATGAACCTCGGCCTTGGCCTCTGCACGCCGCCGGTGGGTGCCTGCCTTTTTGTCGGCTGCGCCGTCGGCGGCATCCGGATTGAAAAAGCGCTGAAATCGATCTGGCCCTTCTATGCGGCGATTTTCGTGGCATTGATGCTGGTGACCTATGTGCCCATCTTCTCGATGTACCTGCCGGGCCTATTGGACTAGGAGACTGACATGAAACGACTTCTTATCACAGGTGCCGCTGGTGGCGTCGGCCGCGAGATGCGCAAACGGCTGGCGGGCATGGCCGACATTCTGCGCCTGTCCGACATTGCCGATCTGGGCGACGCCGCCCCGAATGAAGAGCTGGTGACCTGCGATCTGGGCGATGAGGCGGCGGTGTTGGACCTCGTGGCGGGCTGCGACGGGATCCTGCATCTGGGCGGCGTCTCGGTCGAGCGGTCCTTCTCGCAGATCCTCAACGGCAATATCCAGGGGGTCTACAACCTCTATGAGGCGGCCCGGGCGCATGGCATGCCGCGGATCATCTTTGCCTCCTCGAACCATGTCGTCGGTTTTCAGCCGCAGGATGCGCATCTGGGCGCCGATTGCGCAATGAAACCCGATGGGCTCTATGGCGTATCGAAATGCTTCGGCGAGGCGATGGCCTCGATGTATCATTCGAAATTCGGGCAAGAGACGGCGATTGTCCGCATCGGTTCCTGCTTTGAAAAACCGCTGAATCATCGCATGCTCGCCACCTGGTTCTCGGTGGATGATTTCGTCGGGCTGATTGAGGCGGTGTTTCGCGCGCCGCGTCTGGGCTGCCCGGTGATCTGGGGCGTCTCGGACAATGATCATGCCTGGTGGGACAATTCCGCCGGGCGCTATCTGGGATGGGTGGCCAAAGACAACAGCGCCGCTTATCTTGCACACATAGAGTCGACTCAAAGCCGCCCCGCCGCCGATGATCCGGTGTCGATCTGGCAAGGCGGCGCCTTCACGCAAGACCCGATATTCAAGGACTGACCCATGACCTACACGCCCAGCGGCAAACATCTGATCGCCGGCACTTGGGTGGCGGATGCCGCCACCTTTACCTCGACCCCGGCGCATGGCCCCGCGCATGATTTCTCGATGGGCACCGTCGCGCATGTGGATGAAGCCTGCCGCGCCGCCGCCGAAGCGTTCCTGACCTATGGCCAGACCAGCCGCGCCGACCGCGCCGCTTTTCTCAACGCCATCGCCGATGAGATCGAGGCGCGTGGGCCCCAGATCACCGAGATCGGCACGCAGGAAACCGGCCTGCCCGTCGGGCGGCTGGAGGGCGAGCGGGGCCGCACCACCGGCCAGCTGCGCCTCTTCGCGACGCATATCCTGGAGGGCGCCTATCTCGACCGCCGTTTTGATGCCGCCCTGCCCGACCGTCAGCCCGCCCCGCGTCCCGAGTTGCGGATGATTCAGCGCCCGATCGGACCGGTCGCGGTGTTTGGTGCCTCCAACTTCCCGCTGGCCTTCTCGACCGCCGGGGGCGACACCGCCGCCGCACTGGCTGCAGGCTGCCCGGTGGTGGTGAAGGGCCATTCCGCGCATCCCGGCACCGGCGAGATCGTGGCCGAGGCCGTGCTGGCCGCCGCCGAGAAATGTGGCATGCCGAAGGGCGTGTTCAGCCTGATCCAGGGCGGCAAACGCGATGTCGGCACCAGCCTTGTGCAGCATCCGGCGATCAAAGCCGTGGGCTTCACCGGCTCGCTCGGCGGCGGGCGCGCGCTGTTCGACCTGTGTGCCGCACGGCCCGAGCCGATCCCGTTCTTCGGTGAACTGGGCTCGGTCAACCCGATGTTCCTCTTGCCTGCGGCGCTTGCGGCTCGCGGCACGGCACTGGCCAGCGGCTGGGCCGGGTCTCTGACCATGGGCGCGGGGCAGTTCTGCACCAATCCGGGCGTGGCATTGGTGATTGCCGGTGCCGATGCCGATGCCTTCATCACGGCGGCAACCGAGGCTTTGGCCCCGATGGGCGGCCAGACCATGCTGACCGACGGCATCGCCGCCGCGCTGCAATCGGGCAGCGCCCGGATGCGCGGGACGGCGGGCGTGCAGGAGCTTCTGACTTCGGTCTGTGATCTGCGCGAGGCCAAGCCCTATCTCTACGCCACCACGGGCGCGGAATGGCTGGCCAATCATGAGCTGGGCGAGGAGGTCTTTGGCCCGCTTGGCCTGATCGTGACGGTCAAGGACAGCGCCGAAATGCTGGCGGTGGCCGAAAGCCTGCAAGGCCAGCTGACCTGCACGCTGCATCTGGATGCGGGCGACACCGATCTGGGCCGTGCCCTGATGCCGATTTTGGAGCGCAAGGCGGGCCGGGTTCTGGCCAATGGCTTCCCCACCGGCGTTGAGGTCTGCGACAGCATGGTGCATGGCGGCCCCTACCCCGCCTCGACCAACTTCGGCGCCACCTCGGTCGGCACCCTGTCGATCCGCCGTTTCCTGCGGCCGGTCTGCTACCAGAACATCCCCGAGGCGCTGTTGCCGCAGGATTTCGCGGTCTGATAAATCTAATGGAAAAGCCCGGGCCGCACCGCCCGGGCTTTTTGCTGTCTCAGCGCAGGAAGAAGACCACCGTCATCACACAGCCGATGGCGACGATCCCCAGCCGCAACAGATCGGTCCGGGTGATCTTGCGCGCGTAATGCGCCCCGAGATAGCCGCCGACCATCGTGCCAACCGCCAGCACCAATGCCGCATCCCAGGCGATCAGCCCGGCACTGGCATAGGTGACCGCCGAGACCAGCGACAACAGCGAGGACAGCAGGTTCTTCAGCCCGTTCATCGCGTTCAGATTGCTAAAGCCGATCAGCCCAAAAACCGCGAGCAGCATGATCCCCAGCCCGCCGTTGAAATAGCCGCCGTAGACCGAGACCGCGAAGACCAGCAAGGCAGAGACCACCGTGCCCGCCGTCGCCCCGCGTTGCCGCAACTGCCCGAGCAGCCAGGGACCCGCGGCGAACAACACGGTTGCAAGGGCCAGCAGCCAGGGCACGATCCCGGTAAACACGCTGCCCGGCGTCACCAGCAGCAGGAGCGACCCCAGCAAACCGCCGAGCATCGACACCGCGATAATCGCCTTCAGCCCCAGCGGCCCCTCGGCCTTGAAATCGTGGCGAAACGCCCAGGTCGAGCCGAAATAGCCCGGCAGCGCACAAAGCGTGGCCGTGGCATTGGCCATGACGGGCGGCACCCCCATCCAGACCAGCGCGGGGAAGGTCAGGAATGTCCCGCCCCCCGCGACGGCATTCAGGGCACCCCCGGCCAGTCCGGCCAGAAAGACGACGAAAAATTCAAGCACGGTGGGGCTCCTCTCCTCAGCGCCCCACCCTCTTACAACACGCGGACGAATGGGCAATGCCGAACTGGGCCGTTGCGGCTTGCAAAACCCTGTCCCCGCGGGGACATCGGGGGTTCCCAGAATGAGAATGCCGCCGAAGCGAAGCTCCGACGGCAGATGGCTGTATAAAGTTCAATGGCTTACTTGGTTCAAGCGGGCCGTGGGCGGCTGTCCCCACAGGGACAGCATCACCCGTCCAAGGCGGTCAGAAAGGCCTCGACAGCCAATTCGAGGCGATGCCGATCAATGGCGGAAAAGTCACGCTCCATCCGCAATTCAACCCTGCCATCCGTTGCGATACAGCGCGCCACCCCTTCGCTGCGCGCCACCCGCAGCGTTGTTTTCGCCCCCGGATTGGCCCCACCCCGCGGGGACGCCGCAGCCGCGCCCGCGTCTTTCGGCGCAGTGCTGCTCGCCTCGACAAAGCCACGCAGGATCGCGGTTTCCTCGTCTTCGCTCCGGTCCGGCTGCGCCATCAACAGGCGCTGCAGCATCGCCGCCGCCCCCGGCTCCCGCTCGATCTTTTTAAGAAGCGACAGCCCCAGCGCCCGCGACATCGCATAGGGATGCGCCAGATGACCGCCGATCCGCTCAAGCAAGGCCGCAAAATTGCGGATGTAGATCCGCTTTTGCCGCCCCGCCGAGCCAAAGAGCGTGGCAATCGCCTGGTCAATATCCCCTGCCCCGGTCTGCGCATCCTGCAGATAGGCTTTGGCCAATGCCGCCATCTCGGCAAAGGAAATATCGCGCCGCACAAGGTTCTCGTCGACCATGCGCCGATAGAGATGCTCCAGTGTTTCGCCCCGCGCGATCAGCCCCGCCGGAATCCGGCCATAGCGCTCAGCATCCCCGGTCTCGGCCAGCAATTCGCGGAAAGCGGCGAGACGGCGATACCCCTGCACGAGTTCATAGCCGGTCTCGGATTGCTCGATCCGCACCGGGTTGGACAGGCCGATGGCACGGATGCTTTCCTTCAACTCATCAAGCTCGGGATCGCGCCCCGCGGCCCGGTCACGGGTCAACTTTTCGGCGCGGATCTCGTCCAGCGGGATCATATCGACGATCAGGCCCAGCTTTTTCAACCGCACCAATTCATGCGCCAGCCGGTCATTCTCGGCACGGATCGCCGCCTCCGCCGCCTGCCGGTCCCGCAAGGCCTCGGCATTCTCATGAATGGCGGTGGCCATCGGCCCGCGGCGCTCCTTCGGGGTCTCAGTCCCCGTGGGGACAGAGACGGATTTGCGCTCGGGTGCCGCGGCGGGCACCTCCGGCGTCACCTCGGGAAAGTCGATATCAAAGATACGCCGCTTGCTCATGCCTCACCCTCCAGCTTGTCCCAGGCCGTGACGAGATGGCCGCGGAATTCTTCATAGGCCTTATCGAAAGAGCCCCGCGCCCGGCGCCAGGTCTCACGCGTCATTTCGCGGTAATCGGTCTCATAGATGGACGACAGGAATCGGCCCGACTGCTCCACCGCCCGTGTCATCTCGATCGGGTTTTCCGTCACGCGCCCCTCAAAGACCTTGCAGAAGGCCGCATACATGGCGCGGTGCAAATCGTTGTTCGGCTCATAGCGGGTGATCAGGAACCGCAGATCGAGGAAAGCCTTCGGCAGCCCCATTGTCCCCGCGGGGACAATGCCGTTGAACTGCGAGAGATCCGACAACGCCTCGGCCAACTGGCCAATGAAAGAGGTGGTGCTGTCATATTCCCAGTAGCCGGGGCCAGAGGGGATATAGAGCACATCGGCCGCGAAAACCGCATTCATCGATTGATAGCCGATGGCGGGCGGGCAGTCGAAAATCACCAGATCATAGGCATCGGCGGGCAGCGTATCGAGATAGCGCGAAACGGCGGCGAAGAACGACCACTCCGGGTTCAGATGCCGGTATTGCGCGCTGGCAAATTCGACGAAGGCAGCATTGGCACAGCTGGGGATGATGTCGATGGTCGGCCAGCTGGTCGGCTTGATGAAATCATTGGTGCGCAGATCGGCCAGACCCATATCCGTCACCGAAGCGGGCAGACGGCGCTGGGGCAGGGCGGTGCCGCTTTCGGCCCCGCGCGCCGAGGCGTTCATCCGTTCGGTCTCGCGGATCAGGTCGCGCGCCATGATGCCCCAGACGGTGAATTCTTCGGCCACATCCGACAGGCCCATGGAATGCGACAGCGTCGCCTGCGGATCGAAATCCACCGCCAGCACCCGGTAGCCATCAAGCGCCGCCGCATGGGCGAAATGCAGCGCCACGGTGGATTTACCGGCGCCGCCTTTGAAATTGGCAATGGCAGCACGGATCGCCCGCTTGCCCGCCGGGCGCGGCGGCAACAGGGACCGGCGGTTGATCTTCAACCGGCGCCGGATCTCGTTGATCTCTTCCAGCGTGTACCAGCGCTGACGGCCATCCTCCTCCACGAGGCCCTGCGGCAGACTGGGGTCCAGCGCCATCCGGCCGCGCAGGGTGGATTGGTTGACCTTGAAAATCAGCTCGCTCAGCTCCCAGCTGGAAAAGCGGCGCAGGGTCTTTTCCATCTCCGGTGAATAGGTCTGCTGCCGGATCCACCCCTGCATTTTCAACGACTGGGCCTGCAATTGGGCCAGATCCTCGTGCGTGAACATGCGAACTCCTTCAAGATGCAAACGCTATTTCGATATGTTCCTCGGTTTACGCTGAATTTGCAAAAAAGGCAAAAGCGAATATGCTCCGTATCAGACCCTATGCGACTTCGCCCAAAAGCCTGTCCCCGCAGGGACAAAGCCAGCGCAACGCCGCAAATGCCCGGGCAATCCCCCGTTCCGGTCGGCGCGGCACCGATTCGAGGGCGCGCAGAGACGCACGCCACGGAATGGGGGACAGAATACTGGTGCCCGCTACATATAGGCGGACATAACCAGGGCGAATAGAGGACGTACATGATGTCCGCCCATACCTATTAGAACCATTTTTCTGATCGAAAAAGGATTTGGGCGGCAAGGTTCAATCCGCCGGTCAGCGCGGGGCCTTGACAGAATCGGAGAACCCAGCGCAAATTCCTGAAATCTGCTGAAGAGCGTTGATTTACCCCGCCGCTCAGCGCAGACTGGACCAAGGCACCACAGAGTGCATCGAGCAACAACCGGATCTACCGGATAAGCACAGCCGATTCTTTCGGTGGCGGAGCAGGACGACCATGGCACTCTCTCGGCCCGTTGGGCAGGGCGCAAGCGCGCGCAAATATGATCTTTTGACGGCGATCGGCGCTCATGGCATGGCCGGGGGCAAGGTCGATCAGCGTTTGGCGCTGCGGCTGATCACCCTGATCACGGCGCGCTACAACTGGACCTTGGATCTGTTGACCACGGGTCAGCGAGAGATTGCCCGCCTTTGGCAAGTCGATGACCGGACCGTTCGCCGCGAGATGGCGCGGCTGCGCGATCTGGGGTGGCTGGAACTGCGTCAACAGGGCGCGCGGGGCCGGGTCAGTGAATACCGTCTGGGGGTGAGGGCGATCCTTGCCGGGACACAGCATGCCTGGGATGCGGTGGGATCCGATTTTGTCGCCCGAATGGGGGGCTCTGTCCCCGCGGGGACAGAGGTGGCGCCGCAGGACCAGAATGTGATCGCCTTTCCGCTGGGGGGCGCACCGCAGGCACCTGCCGCCGAAAGTCCCGCAAATGCCGTGCCGGGCACCTCGTTCTGGGACAGCGCGAGTGCGGCCTTCCACCGCGAGAACCCGCAGCTGCACAGCGCCTGGGTGCGGAGCTTGCGGGTCAAGAACCTCGATGCGGATGAGGTGGTCTTGCTCGCGCCGAGCCGCTTTCACGCAAGCTATGTGCACACGCATTTGGCGGATCGGCTGCTGGCATTGTGTCGGCTGAGCACGCCCGGGCTGCGCAATCTGCGGATCGAAGCCGCCCCGAAGTGACAATGCCATCCCGCGGCGGCGCGGATCGGGCATGGTGTCGATTGTCGATCCTCGACTCCCCTCAGGTCCTGTGCCACACAGGCGGAAGAGAACGACTCTGCAGGGAAGGCTGATGCGCTCATTGAAAATCGCCCGCAAAAGCCTTCAAGATGAGGCGACGGATCTGTTGCGCGCCGAGATCGTGCACGGACGCCTTGCCCCCGGATCGACGCTTACCGAAATCGCGCTTGCGGCGCAGATGGGCATCGGGCGCGGCACGGTCCGCTCGGCGTTGTTCACGCTGGAAGCGGATGAGCTGGTCGCGCGTCTGCCCTATTCCAGCTGGCATGTGGCGCCGCTCGACGCCGCGGTGATCTGGGAGCTGTACTCGCTCCGCGAAGCGTTGGAGCAGCTGGCGGCGCGCATCGTGGTGACGCGCCGCGCCGAGGCGGCACCGCTTCTGGCGGCGGCCTTCACCGATCTCGTGGCGGCGCAGGGTGGCCCCCTTGAGGCCCGTGTCGCGGCCGATCTTGGCTATCACCGCGCGCTGGTTGAAGCGACGGCACATGGCCATCTGATCCGCCGCTACCGCGCCCTCTCGCATAAGCTGGAATGGCTCTATCGCTGGTCAGAGGGGCATTGGCCGCAGCGCGAACCCCTGGTCGGCGGGCATGATGCGCTGCACCGGGCGCTGATGCAGGGCAATGCGGCCGAAGCGATGGCCGCCGTCGCCGCACATCTGGCCGACGGGTTGCAGCAGGATCTGGACGGATTTCACGCCCTTGCGGCGCAGGTTGAAGCGACGCCGGTCCGCTGAGGCGGCGGCGACAGGAAAGGCACTACAATGCACGACGAAATTATCATCCTCGATGGCGGCATGGGCCGCGAGCTGGAGCGGGTGGGGGCGCCGTTTCGGCAACCCGAATGGTCGGCGCTGGCGCTGATGGAGGGGCCGCAGTTCGTCTATCAGGTGCATCAGGGCTATATCGCGGCGGGCGCGCGGGTGATCACCACCAACAGCTATGCCGTGGTGCCGTTTCACATCGGCGCCGAGCGGTTTGCCGCGCAGGGGCGTGAGTTGGCCGCCTTGGCCGGAACGCTCGCGCGTGGGGCGGCCGATGCGCAACCCGCGCTGGGGGTGAAGGTGGCGGGCTCGCTGCCGCCGGTTTTCGGCTCGTATCAGCCTGAGCTCTTCAATCCGGATCTGGCGGGGGAATATCTGGAGGTGCTGGTCTCCGGCTTGGCGCCTTCGGTCGATCTTTGGCTGGCGGAAACCCAGAGCAGCCTGATCGAGGTGCGTGCGGCCCATGCAGCGACCAAGGCCACCGGCAAACCGCTCTGGGTGTCCTACACGCTGCGCGATGATGTGGCGCCCGAGAAGATGCCGGAGCCGCAGTTGCGCTCGGGCGAGTCGGTGGCGGCGGGGGCCGCGCTGGCGCTCGAGATCGGCGCGGAGGCGATCTTGTTCAACTGCGCGATGCCCGAGGTGATGGAGGCGGCGATCCGCGCGGCCAAGGCGGAATTTGCCCGCGCCGGGCGGGAATTGCCGATCGGCGTCTATGCCAATGCCTTCCCCTCGCAACAGGATGATTCCGAGGCGAATGCGGTGCTGACCGAGATTCGCGCCGATCTGGACCCGGTGAATTATGGCCAGTGGGCGCGGCGTTGGGTCGATGCAGGGGCCAGCATCATCGGCGGCTGCTGCGGCATCGGCACCGAGCATATCGGTGCCTTGTCCGGACAATTTGCCTGTGGCTGCGGCCACCACCACTAAGCTCGGACCCGCCGGGGATTGCCCCGGCGGGTATTCAATGCCCGGCGGTGGGGATGCGGTTTTCCAGCCAACGAAAGCCCAGCACCAGAATTCCGGTCAGGCAAAGATAGGCCAGCACCAGAAACAGCAACGGCTCATAGGTCAGATAGGTCGCCTGCCGGATCTTGAGCACCACGGCATAGAGGTCGACCACGGTGATCGTGGCGACCAGCGGCGTCGATTTCAGCTGCAGGATCACCTCGCCCGCCAGCGTCGGCAGCGCCCGGTGCAGGGCGCGCGGAAACCAGATCCGGCGGAACAGTTGTCGGCGGTTCATGCCAAAGGCGCGCGCGGCCTCCAACTCGCCCTCGGGCACCCCGGCAAAGGCCCCGCGCATCACCTCACCCTCATAGGCGGCGAAGGAGAGGGCGAGGGCGGTGAACCCATAGGGCCAGGCCTGCCGCAGATAGGGCCAGGCCCAGGAGGCGCGGATCTCGGGGAATTGCGCGAAAAGCGAGCCGAGGCCGTAGTAGAGCAGCCAAAGCTGCAGCAAAAGCGGCGTGCCGCGGATCAGCGTGCAAAATCCCTGCGCCAGGGCCTTGAGGGGCCGCGGCCCGGTGACCTGCGCCAGCCCGAGCGGCACGGCCAGCGCAAAGCCTGCAATGACGCTGGCGGCCAGCATCAGCAGCGTCTGGCCGAGCCCCGCCAGCAGTTTCGGCGCATATTGTGGGAGCCAGTCCCAGCGCATGAACACCGCCGCACTCAGCACCAGCGCCGCCAGAACGGCCATCATCACCAGCCGGTGCGGCGCAAAGAGGCCGATCTGATCCGGATTTGCGGCGGGGGAGGGGGCCTTGGCCATCTTACGCCTCCCGCTTCTGACCACGGCGGGCATGGCGCTCCAACCGGCGGATGCCCGCGTTGGAGAGGAGGGTCAGCCCGAGATAGAGCGCGCCTGCGGCGAGAAAGAACAGGAGATAAGCCTTGGTCGCCCCCGCCGCCTGCCGGGTGACCAGGGTCAGCTCGGAAAAGCCCACCACGGCCAGAAGCGCCGTGTCCTTGGTGGCGATCATCCACAGATTGGCCATGCCGGGCAGCGCATGCGGCAGCATCGCGGGCAAGGTGACCCGCCGCAGCACCTGCGTGGGGGCCATGCCATAGGCGCGTGCCGCCTCGATCTCGCCAAAGGGCACCGCCTTGATCGCGCCGCGCAGCACCTCGGTCGCATAGGCGCCCTGCACCAGCCCGATGACGATGATCCCCGCCGCCAGCCCGTTGATGTCGATCGTGTCATGGCCGAGCGCGCCCAAGAGACGGTTCAACAGATCGGTGCCCGCGTAATAGATCAGCAGCATCAGCACCAGTTCCGGCACCGCCCGGATCAGCGTGGTGTAGACCTCCCACAGATCCCGGGCGACCTTGCCGCCATAGAGCTTGCCCACCGCGCCGCAGATGCCAATGGCCAGCCCGAGGAAATAGCCCCCCAGCGCCAGCTCGATCGAGCGCAGAAACCCCGCGAGCAGCACGCCCCCCCAACCGGGCGGTGTCAGGCCAAGCAGGCCAAGATCAAAGGTGGCGGGCATGTCGGTTCCCTTTCAGCCGATCCCCGGACGGCCGTGCCAACCGTCGCCCGGGGAAGAGGCCGCCGCTTTAGCCGCCGTAGACGTCAAAGTCGAAGTATTTCGCACTGAACGCCTGATAGCTGCCGTCTTCGCGCATGGCGAGGATGGCCGCATTGATCTTCTCGCGCAGCGGATCGCCCTGACGCAGGCCCACACCCACCCCGGTGCCAAGGATCGCCGGATCATCCGCCGCCACGCCCTTGGCCTCGCAGCAGGCCATGCCGGCGTCGGTTTTCAGGAAATCATAGAGCGGCATCGAATCCGCGAAAATCGCATCCAGCCGGCCTGCGC
The DNA here is from genome assembly GCF_052113705.1 of Phaeovulum sp. W22_SRMD_FR3. Classification (NCBI taxonomy): domain Bacteria; kingdom Pseudomonadati; phylum Pseudomonadota; class Alphaproteobacteria; order Rhodobacterales; family Paracoccaceae; genus Phaeovulum; species Phaeovulum sp. W22_SRMD_FR3. The sequence continues at coordinate 136,657 of NZ_JBGQOG010000008.1, forward strand.
TCAGATCCTGCAGCGCTTCGTCCAGCGTCTGGTATTCCTTCATCTCGGCAGCGCTGCCGCCAAAATAGGCCTCGGCATAATCCTTTTGCGGGGTCGCCCCCTGCACGCCGATGTATTTCCCCGCCAAAGACTCGGCGGTCGGGGTCATCTCCATGCCTTTCGCGCCGATCAGCGCCGAGGGCGTGTTGTAATATTTCTCCGAGAAATCAATCATCTTCGCCCGTTCCGGCGTGATGTTCATCGAGCCGATGATCATGTCGATCTTGCCGGTCGTCAGCGCCGGAATGATGCCTTCCCAGGCCACCGGGGTGATCTCGCACTCCAGGCTCAGACGGGTGCAGAGCTCCTTGGTGAAGTCGATCTCCCAGCCCGACCAGGCGCCGCTGGCGTCGGGGGCATAGAACGGCGGATAGGGTTCTGCCGAAATGCCGACCTTGACGGTTTCTGCGGCGGCGCCCGTGGCGGCCCCCAGCGCGGTGCCCAAAGCCAGGGCGGCGACAAGCGTTTTGATCATCGGAAAGTCCTTGTTGAAGGGGAAAGGCCGCCCGGGCGGGCCGGGCTGGGGCGCGACGGGGCGGTGCGCGACAGGGCTGTGTATGAAAGGGTGGAGCGCGACAAATCACGGTGCGGGCGGCGCGAAACCGACCCGCTGTCCTTGGCCTGATCCCCGGTCATCTGCCTGCCCTGTGCTGCATCCTCTGAGACATATTCCTTGCCCTCAGTCGCGCGCGTATTCAACTCCCTATCGCGGCGGCAGCGGCACGGTCTTGCCGATTTCGCCCCGTTCGGGCGGTCTGCGCAAGCAACCGGACCTCAGGCGGTTTTCAGCACCCGGCTCAGACCCTTTTGCACCCGCAGCAACTCCGGCAGATAGGCGGTCACCAATGCCTCGGCCGTGCCATGGATCGTGCCCAATCCGATGTTCAGTGCCGCCACCACCTGCCCGGTCATGCTGCGCAAGGGGACGGCGATGGAGCGCACCCCCAGTTCAACCTCCTGATCAATCACCGCATACCCCTGCGCGGCCACCGTGGCCAGTTCGGCCAGAATGCTCTCGGGATCGGTGCGTGAAAATTGCGTGCGCGGCGAGAGGTCTGAGGCCTCGATCCGCAGCAGACGCTCGGGCAGGGGCAGGGCGGCCAGCAAGACTCGGCCCATCGAGGTGCAATGCGCGGGCAGGCGTGAGCCGGGCATCAGCCCGATCGACATCACCCGCTTTTGCGCCGCCCGCGCGACATAGACGATCTCGGTCTCATCCAGGATCGAGACGCTGGCGCTTTGCCCCACCGTCTCGCTCAGCTGGTCGAGCCAGGGTTGAACGATCTGCGGCAAAGGCATCGCCGCCAGCGCCCCGGTGCCCAACCGCAGCACCCGCGGTGTCAGGCTGAAATATTTCCCGTCGGAATTGGCATAGCCCAGCTCCTGCAGCGTCAGCAGGCAGCGCCGGGTCGCCGCGCGGTCCAGGCCCGTCTCGCGCGCCACATCGGTGATCGACAGCCGGGGCTGGTCCGCCCCGAAAGCTTCGAGAACCTGCAGGCCCTTGGCGAGAGAGGCGATGAAATCTGTGGATTTGTTCAGCATGTGATCATGTTTTTACATCATCTGAACAAATGTCAATATGTGAACAAATTTCTTGCGGGCGGCCCCGGCCCGCTCCTAGTGTCCGCCCCACAGCAGCCGGGGGTCTTCCGGCGCGAGAGGAGACAGGAATGGACAAGCAACTCGCCACTTTGGCCGAGGCGGTCGCCGGGATCGCGGATGGGGCCGTTGTGATGATCGGTGGCTTTGGCGGCTCTGGCGCGCCGATTGAACTGATCCACGCCTTGATCGACCGCTATGTTGCCACCGGCAGCCCGCGCGATCTGACGGTGATCAACAACAACGCGGGCAATGGCCGCATCGGCATTGCGGCGATGATTGATGCAGGCATGGTCAAGAAGATGATCTGCTCCTTCCCGCGCTCCTCGGATCCGCGCGCCTTCACCGATAAATATCTGGCGGGCGAGATCGAACTGGAACTGGTGCCGCAGGGCACCCTGGCCGAGCGTATCCGCGCGGGCGGGGCGGGCATTCCGGCGTTCTACACCCCCACCTCCTATGGCACTGAACTTGCCAATGGCAAACCGGTCGAGGAATTCGAGGGGCGGCACTATGTGCGCGAGCGTTGGCTCAAGGCCGATGTCGCGCTGGTCAAGGGGCAACTCGGCGACCGCCACGGAAACCTGACCTACCGGCTGGCGGCGCGGAACTTCAACCCGCTGATGTGCATGGCGGCGGAGCATACGATTGCGCAGGTCAGCCAGCTGGTTGAGCTCGGCGGGATCGACCCCGAACAGGTGATCACCCCGGGCATCTTTGTCGATGCGGTGGTGGAAGTGCAAAATCCGGCTCAGGAAGAGCTGTTGATCCGTGAAGGGGCGGTTTACGCATGAGCGATCTCAAACTTTCCAATGCGCAAATCGCCTGGCGCGCGGCGCAAGATATCGAAGACGGTGCCTATGTGAACCTCGGCATCGGTTTTCCCGAGATGGTCGCCCGTTATCAGCCCGAGGGGCGGCAAGCGATTTTCCACACCGAGAACGGCGTGCTGGATTTCGGCGAATCTCCCGCGGCTGGTGAGGAAGACTGGGATCTGATCAATGCCGGGAAAAAAGCGGTGACGCTGAAGCCGGGCGCCGCCTTCTTCCACCATGCCGACAGCTTTGCCATGGTGCGGGGCGGTCACCTCGACGTGGCGATCCTTGGGGCCTATCAGGTCTCGCAGAACGGCGATCTGGCGAATTGGCGCGTGGGCTCCAAAGGGGTTCCGGCGGTGGGCGGCGCGATGGACCTTGTCCATGGGGCCAAACGTGTCGCGGTGATCACCGAACATGTGACCAAGACCGGCGAGCCGAAACTGGTGGAGGCCTGCGCCTTTCCGCTGACCGGCGTCGCCTGCGTCACCCGGGTCTACACCAGCCTTGCGGTGATCGACATCGAGGGCGGGCGTTTCGTGCTGCGCGAGAAGCTGCCGGGCCTCAGCCTTGAGGATCTGCAGGCGCAGACCGGCGCCACCCTGCATCTTGACGGCCCGGTGGCCGATCTCATCGTTCCGGAGCTGTGACATGACCGAGGTTTACATCTGCGACTATATCCGCACGCCGATTGGCCGTTTCGGCGGCGCTCTGGCCTCGGTCCGGGCCGATGATCTGGGGGCGATCCCGCTGCGCGCGCTGATGGCGCGCAACCCGAATCTCGATTGGGCCGCGGTGGATGAGGTGATCTTTGGCTGCGCCAATCAGGCGGGCGAAGACAACCGCAACGTCGCGCGGATGTCGTCGCTCTTGGCCGGGCTGCCGGTCGAGGTGCCGGGCACCACGATGAACCGGCTCTGTGGTTCGGGGATGGATGCGCTGATCACTGCGGCCCGCGCGATCAAAGCGGGCGAGGCCGAGCTGATCATCGCGGGCGGCGTCGAAAGCATGAGCCGCGCGCCGTTTGTGATGCCGAAAGCCGAAAGCGCCTATTCCCGCGCCGCCGAGATCCATGACACCACCATCGGTTGGCGTTTCGTCAACCCGGTGATGCAGGCGCAATATGGCGTCGATTCCATGCCCGAAACCGCCGAGAATGTGGCCGAGGATTTCGCCATCAGCCGCGCAGATCAGGACGCTTTCGCGCTGCGCTCGCAAGACAAGGCCGCGGCGGCGCAGGCCAATGGCCGTTTGGCGCTGGAAATCACCCCGGTCAGCATTCCGCAGCGCAAGGGCGATCCGAAGATCGTCGACCGCGACGAGCATCCGCGCGCGACGACGCTCGAGGCTCTGGCGGGGCTGAAAGCGCCCTTCCGCAAGGGCGGCTCGGTCACGGCGGGCAATGCGAGCGGCGTGAACGATGGGGCGGCGGCGCTGATCGTGGCCTCGGCGGAGGCCGCGCGGAAATACGGGCTGACGCCGATCGTGCGGGTGCTCGGCGGGGCGACCGCCGGGGTGGCGCCGCGGATCATGGGCTTTGGCCCGGCGCCCGCCTCGAAAAAGCTGATGGCGCGGCTGGGGCTGACGGCGGCCGATTTCGACGTGATCGAGCTGAATGAGGCCTTTGCGAGCCAGGGCCTGGCGACGCTCCGCGATCTGGGCATCGCCGATGATGATGCGCGGGTGAACCCGAACGGCGGCGCGATTGCCTTGGGGCATCCCCTGGGCATGTCCGGCGCGCGGATCGCGGGCTCGGCGGCGCTGGAGCTGCGCAACACCGGCGGCCGCCGGGCGCTGGCCACCATGTGCATTGGCGTGGGGCAGGGGATTGCCGTGGCGCTGGAGCGCGTCTGAAGTTTCGGTCGTGCGAAAATGAAAAGCGCCGGGGGGGAAACCTCCGGCGCTGTTTTTATCCGCGCAGGGTAGCGCCGCCGTCGATGTAGAGATCGGCCATGGTGATATGCCCCGCCTGATCCGAGAGCATGAACATCGCCGCCGCCGCCACATCCTCGGGCGTTGCCAGCTTTTGCAGCGGAATCCCCGTGCGATAGGTCTCGAGCGTGCCCGCGATGATCCGTTCAGCGCCGTGCGCATCGGCCCACATCCCCGTCTGCATCGGCGTCAGCGTCGAGCCGGGGGCGAGGATGTTGCAGCGGATGCCAAGCGGGGCCAGTTCCAGCCCGAGGCTGCGGACGTACATCGTCGCGGCGGCTTTTGAGGCGGCATAGGCCGCCATCCCGTGACGGGGAATGCCTGCGGCATTGGAGCTGACCACGACCATCGCCCCGCGGCGTCGCCGCCCCATCACCCGGGCCAGCGCCCGCGTGATGTGAAAAACCCCGTCGGCATTCACCGAAAACACCTGCCGCCAAGCCTCATCCGAGGTTTCGGTGACCAGCCCGGTCGCCAGAACCCCCGCCAGCGACAGGCCGAGGTCGATCGGGCCCGTCTCGGCTTCAATCCGCGCCACGAAGGCGTCAACGGCTGCCGAATCCCGCACGTCCAGCGCCGCGCAATAAACGCCGGGGATTTCCGGCAGCAGATGGTCGGTGGCCACCACCTGCGCGCCCGCCTCTTGCAGCATTTTCACCGCTGCAAGGCCGATGCCGCCCGCCGCCCCGGTGACCAGCGCGATCTTGCCCTCAAATCCGGTCAGCTTCATTGCGCGGCCCCCAGCGTGGCCAGCACATCCGCCGTCACCATCGGCACGCCACAGCGCCCTGCCACCCAATTGATTGCCATGTCATGCTCGGCCCGGCTGAAATCGGCCAGCGCATCGGCGACAAAGAACGGCTCAATATCGCGCTGAAAGGCTTCGGCGGCGGTCATCATGCAGCCGATATGCGCGTAAATGCCGGTGATGATCAGCTGATCGCGCCCGCGCACCCGCATCAGATCGGCAAGGTTCGCGCGCTGAAAGGCGCTGTAGCGGTGTTTCACCAGTACGAAATCGGCGGGGGAGGGGGCGAGTTCGGGGATGATCGCCTGATGTGCCGGATCGGCGGACATGCCCGGCCCCCAGAGATCGGCCTGCAAGCCCCGGTCGCGCCGGTCCTGATTGCCGTTCTGCGCGGTGTAAAACACCGGCACATCCGCCGCCCGCGCCGCCGCGATCAGCGCGGCAATATGGGCGATGGCGGGGGTCAGGGGGCTCGCCTCCGGGGTGAAAGCGCCAGTGAAATAGGCCTGCATGTCATGCACGAGGAGGGCTGCGCGCGGCGCGCGGAGCGTCCAGGGCGCGCGGGGTTCCGGCAAATCCTCGGCGCGGGGCAGATCATAGGGCGGGATTTTGGGCAAACCGGCCATCGGCGGGACCTTTCGTTCAGGAGGCAGCGGGGGCGAGGGGTTGCCCCGCTTCGTTCAGCCCGAAGGCATTGAGGACAGTGCGAAATTTGGCAGAGGTTTCCGCCAGCTCATCTTCGGCGCGCGAGCCATCGACCACCCCCACCCCGGCATAGAGCCGGGCGGCATTGCCGTCGATTTCCGCGCAGCGGAGCGCCACATGCCAGGTACCATCGCCCGCAGCATCGGTCCAGCCAACGGCCCCGGCGTAAAAATCGCGGTCATAGCCCTCGATCTCGGCAATCGCCTGTGCGGCGGCGGCGCGCGGCTGGCCGCAGACGGCGGGGGTGGGGTGCAGAACCGCCAGAAGCTCGGCCACCGGGGTGTCGGGGTCCCTGAGGTCCCCCTCGATCCGCGTGCCCAGATGCCACATCGTCGCCGTGCCGTGCAGCGCCATGCCCTCGGGTGCCGCGAGGCGCGCGCAGAAGGGGGCAAGGCTGTCGAGCACGGCCTCGGCTGCGATCTTGTGCTCATAGGCGTCTTTGGCCGATTGCATCAGCCGCGCGCTCACCGCGCGGTCGGCCAGCGGGTCGGCCTGCCGTGGTGCCGATCCCGCCAGCGGATGCGAGCGGACCTGACGCCCGCGCCGCTCCACCAGCAGTTCGGGTGTCGCCCCCACCAGGCGCCGCGGTTGCCCCGCCACCCGGTCCGGCAGCGAGACGGAAAACACCATCGCCATCGGGTCACGGCGCAGCGCCAGCAGCAAGGCGGTGGGGTCAATCTGCTCGGCGGCCATCAGGTCCAGCCGCCGGGACAGCACGATCTTGTCGAGCGTGCCTGCGGCGATCCGGGTCAGCCCCGCGTCCACAGCGCTGCAAAAGCCCGAGGGCACCGGGTTGGGCGCCATCCGGCAGGCACCGATGGTCAGCGGCCCCGCCGCGTTGACGCCCACGGCCGCATCCGTCAGATCCTGCCACTGGGCGGGCTGAAACAGGCTGTCCTCGGCGTGCCGGTCAAAAGGAATCGCCCCGACCAGACGCCCGCCGCCCGCCCCCTCGCCCGCGTAAAACCGGGCGACGCGTTCGGCCAGCGTGGCCAGAGGCCCCCGGGGCAATCCCGCCCGCAATCCGGTGCCGTGCAAATGCCCCGAGGGGTCGTCAAACAGCGCCTCGGGCTGGGTGATCGGCGGGAAAGGGGCGTGCAAGGACATGGGGCCTCCGGCGTGCAGGCCCCCTTTGGCAGGGGCCGATGCGGACCCCTACCAAAGCTTAGTAAAACAGTCAATTTTATACCTGACTGTTTCTATCAAATTCCTGTAACATGCCAAGTCGCTGACCTCAGGGGCCTTTTTGCAAACCCTCTGCGCCGTTCCCGCCCACAAGGCTTTCTGTGAGCAGGCTGTCCGGATCGGTCAACCCGTCGCAGATGTCATAGTGATGGCGACCGGGAATCGTCTGCAGCGCCGTCTCGGCCCCCAGACCGTACCAGATGTTGGCGAGAAGCGCGGATTGCCGCAGGAATTCGGGCCGCTCATCGGCCCCCACGGCAAGCTGCAGCCGTGCACCCGGTTTGGGCAGGAGGAGTGCCGGGCTTTCGGCTGCCGCGTCGGGGCCGTCGAGTTGCAGTGCCGCGCACATGCTGGTGTGTTGCAAGGGTCGCAGATCATGCAGCCCGCTGATGGAGAGCACGCGGCGCAGGCGGTCTGCCACGGCCGGGGGCAGGGGGCTGTCGGCGCAGAGCATCCGGCTGACCAGGTGCCCGCCCGCGGAATGCCCGGCCAGACAGATCGGGCCTGCGACAAGACCGGCGCCAAAGGCGATGGCCCCGGCAACGTCACGGGTGATCTCGGGGATCCGCACCTGCGGGGCCAGCCGATAGCTGGGGAGCAGCACGCTCCAGCCGCGGGCCAGCGCCCCTGCCGCCAGATGCGACCAAATGGATTTGTCGGTTTCGAGCCAGTACCCGCCATGGACAAACACCGCGAGGCCAAGCGAGGGCCCGGCGGGCAAAAACAGATCGGCACGGTGGCGCGGGTCGGGGCCATAGGGCAGATCCAGCCGCGCCCGGCCCTGCGCAAGCGTTGCCGCGCGAAAAGCGGCCGCCGCCGCGGCCCATCGCGCGGGATAGAGATCACCGTCGGCGATATAGGCTCCGTTTTTGTAGGCTTCGTCCCAGTCGGTGATCATCGCGGCTCCTCAGGCTGATCCGGGGCCAACCTGCCAGCAATCAGGCGGGGCTGCAAATGCCGCCCGAAGGGTCCGGACTATGCCCCGGCCTCGCGCTGCAACAGCGTGGACTTGCGCGCGATGCCCCAGCGATAGCCCGACAGGGTGCCGTCCTGGCGCACAACCCGGTGGCAGGGCACCGCCAGCGCGATCTTGTTGGCCGCGCAGGCCCCCGCCACCGCCCGCACCGCCTTGGGTGCGCCGATCCGCGCGGCAATCTCGGCGTAGCTGGTGGTCTCGCCCACGGGAATCTCCCGCAGTGCTTGCCAGACGCGCTGCTGAAACACCGTGCCTTGCAGATCAAGCGGCAGATCCAGCCCGCGTTGTGGCGCCTCGATAAAGCCGAGAACGCGGGCGATCAGATCGGCAAAGCCTGCGTCATCGCCGATCAGCTCGGCGGCGGGAAACCGGTCCTGCAGATCGCGCAGCAGAAAGTCAGGGTCATCATCGAGCAGGATCGCGCAGACCCCGCGCGGGCTGCGCGCCACCAGAATCGCCCCGAGGGAAGAGGCGCCAATGGCAAAATGGATCCGGGTTCCCGCGCCGCCCTTGCGGTAGCGGGTCGCGGTCATGCCGAGCACGGCATCGGCGCTTTCGTAATAGCGGCTGCTGGCATTGTAGCCCGCTTCGTAGATGGCCTCGGTGACGCTGGCCGCCGGATCGCTGAGTTCACTGCGCAGGCGCTTGGCGCGGTGGGCAAGCCCGTAGCCGCGCGGCGTCAGCCCGGTGATCGCCTTGAATTGCCGGTGAAAATGCGCGGGGCTGACCCCCGCCGCCGCCGCCAGATCCGCCAGCTGGGGCAGGCTTTCCGCCGCCTCGATCCGGCGGCAGGCTTCGGTTACGCGGGTGGTCAGCCGTTCTTGCGGGCCGGGGCCATCCGGCGTGCAGCGCAGGCAGGCGCGAAAACCCGCTGCCGTCGCCGCCGCACTGGTGTCAAAAAACCGCAGGTTCTCGGGCCGGGCGGGGCGCGAGGGGCAGGAGGGGCGGCAATAGACGCCGGTCGAGAGCACCGCATAGACGAACTGCCCATCGGCACGGGCATCGCGCGCGGCAACAGCCTGCCAGCGCGGATCGCGGGACAGGGGGTTTTCGGCAGGGGCGGCAAGGGCGGCGGGATCAGTCATGGCGGGCTCCGGTCTCTTTGCCCCAGTCTGCCCGGATTTCACCGCTGCCGCACCCCGTTCTTTGCGGTCGAATTCTCGACCCGGCTCAGATGTCGAGCGTGGTCTCGCGCTCCCATGACGACAGATGCGAGGTATAGGCGACCCATTCCTGCTGTTTCAGCTTGATATAGGCCGAGGAGAACTCGGCCCCCATCGCTGTTTTCAGCCCTTCATCCGCATCATAGGCGCGGATGGCATCCAGCAGGTTCAGCGGCAGTTTCGGCGCATCGGTGATCAGATGGCCCTGCTGATACATGTCGATGTCATGGCGCGGGCCGGGATCGGCCTTCGCCTTCAGCCCTGAGAGCCCGGCGGCAATGATCACCGCCTGCAGAAGATAGGGGTTCACCGCCCCGTCCGGCAGGCGCAGTTCAAACCGGCCCGGGCCCGGAACGCGCACCATATGCGTACGGTTGTTGCCGGTCCAGGTGACGGTATTCGGTGCCCAGGTCGCCCCCGAGACCGTGCGCGGTGCGTTGATCCGCTTGTAGCTGTTGACCGTGGGATTGGTGACCAGCGCCAAAGCCGAGGCGTGCTTCATGATGCCGCCGAGGAAATGCCGCCCCTCGGTCGAGAGGCTCAGCTCTTGCGTGGGGTCGGAAAAGGCGTTCTTGCCCGCCGCATCCCAGACCGAGATATGCGCGTGGCAGCCGTTGCCGGTCAGGCCCATGAAGGGTTTCGGCATGAAGGTGGCGCGCAGGCCATGCTTTTCCGCGACCGATTTCACCATGAATTTGAAGAAGGAATGCTTGTCCGCCGTCGCCATCGCGGTGTCGTATTTCCAGTTCATCTCGAACTGGCCCACGGCGTCCTCGTGGTCGTTCTGATAGGGCTCCCAGCCCATGTCGAGCATGTAATCGCAGATCTCCGCGATCACATCATAGCGGCGCATCACCGCCTGCTGGTCATAGCAGGGCTTCACGGCGGTATCGTAGGGATCGGAGATTTCGCTGCCATCGGCGCTGAGCAGAAAGAACTCCGGCTCCACCCCGGTTTTCACCGTCAGCCCCATCTCGGCGGCCTCGGCCACCAGCCGCCCCAGCACATTGCGCGGCGCCTGCGCCAGCTCGGCCCCTTCCATCACGCAGTTTGAGGCGACCCAGGCCACGTCTTTCTTCCACGGCAGCTGAATGGCGGCGCTGGCATCGGGCATCGCCAGCATGTCGGGATGCGCGGGCGTCAGATCCAGCCAGGTGGCGAAACCGGCAAAGCCCGCGCCGTCCTGCTGCATGTCGGCAATCGCTTGCGCGGGCACCAGCTTGGCCCGCTGACCGCCGAAGAGGTCGGTATAGGAGACCATGAAATATTTGATGCCCTTTTCGCGGGCAAAGGCGGTCAGATCAGTCATCGGTTCGGTCCCTGTTGCAGGAGGTCGCGGGGGGAGTACGTGCCCCCTCCCGTCGCTGTGGGATGGAAAATGCCGCGCGGGGAGGGCGCGGCATCGGGGGGATCAGAAGCTGCCCTGTCCGGGGATCCAGCTGGTGCCCGCGAGGGGAACACCGGCCATCGCCGAGGCTTCGAGGGTCAGCGCGCAGAGGTCTTCCGGTTCCAGGTTATGCACATGGCTTTTGCCGCAGGCGCGGGCGATGGTTTGCGCCTCCAGCGTCATCACCGCGAGGTAGTTGCGCAAACGGCGGCCCGCCTCGATCGGGTCGAGCCGTTTCATCAGCTCGGGGTCCTGCGTGGTGATGCCCGCCGGGTCACGGCCTTCGTGCCAGTCGTCATAGGCGCCGGCGGTGGTGCCGAGCTTGTTATACTCCGCCTCCCACCGCGGGTCGTTGTCGCCCAGGGCGACCAGTGCGGCGGTGCCGATCGAGACCGCATCCGCCCCCAGTGCCAGCGCCTTGGCCACATCGGCGCCGGTGCGGATGCCGCCCGAGACGATCAGCTGCACCTTGCGGTGCATGCCCAGATCCTGCAGCGCCTGCACGGCGGGGCGGATACAGGCCAGCGTCGGCAGGCCGACATTCTCGATGAACACATCCTGCGTGGCGGCAGTGCCGCCCTGCATCCCGTCGAGCACCACGACATCGGCCCCCGCCTTCACCGCCAGCGCGGTGTCGTAATAGGGACGCGCGCCGCCGACTTTGACAAAGATCGGCTTCTCCCATCCGGTGATCTCGCGCAGCTCGAGGATCTTGATCTCCAGATCATCCGGCCCCGTCCAATCTGGGTGACGGCAGGCCGAGCGCTGGTCGATCCCGACGGGAAGATTGCGCATATTGGCAACCCGCTGGGTGATCTTCTGGCCCAAGAGCATGCCGCCGCCACCGGGTTTCGCACCCTGGCCGACCACGATTTCAATCGCATCGGCGCGGCGCAGGTCGTTGGGGTTCATCCCGTAGCGCGAGGGGAGATACTGATAGATCAGGGTCTTGGAATGTCCGCGCTCTTCCTCGGTCATGCCGCCGTCGCCGGTGGTGGTTGAGGTGCCCGCCAGCGTAGCGCCGCGCCCCAATGCCTCTTTCGCCGGGCCCGAGAGGGCGCCAAAGCTCATCCCGGCGATGGTGATCGGAATCGCCAGCTCAATCGGCTTTTTGGCAAAACGCGTGCCAAGAGTGACATTGGTCGCACATTTCTCGCGGTAACCTTCCAGCGGATAGCGGCTGATTGAGGCGCCGAGGAACAACAGGTCATCGAAATGCGGCACCCGGCGTTTGGCGCCCCCGCCACGGATATCATAGATGCCGGTGGCCGCTGCGCGGCGGATCTCGGCGTTGACATCCTGCGAGAAGGTCGCGGATTGGCGCGGCAGGGTTTGCGGAATTTTGGCTTCGGTCATCACGCGCTCCTCAATAGGCGGCAGCATTGTCGACGTGGAAATTGTAGAGCGTGCGGGCCGATCCATAGCGGCGGAACTCTTCGGGTCTGGCATCGGCACCGGCGCGCGCCAGTAGGTCGCGCAGGATCTCCAGATGTTCGGGGCGCATCTCTTTTTCGATGCAATCGGCACCTAGCGACTTCACGCCGCCCCGCACGAAAAGGCGCGCCTCATAGAGGCTGTCGCCCAAAGCATCGCCCGCATCGCCCAGCACCACCAGATTGCCCGATTGCGCCATAAAGGCCGACATATGGCCGATGTTGCCATGCACGACGATGTTGATCCCCTTCATCGAGATCCCGCAGCGCGAGGCGGCATTGCCCTTGATGACGAGAAGGCCGCCTTGCCCGGTGGCACCCGCATATTGGCTGGCGTCGCCCTCGATGATGACGGTGCCCGACATCATGTTCTCGGCCACGCCCGGCCCGGCCGAGCCGGTCACGGTGACCGTCGCCTGCTGGTTCATCCCGGCACAATAATAGCCGGTCGAGCCGCGCACGGTCACCTCGATCGGCGCATCAAGGCCGACGGCCAGCGCATGCGCGCCTTTTGGGTTCAGGATTTCCCAGGCGGTCTGGTTGGTGCTGCCCGCCTGTGCCTGCAAGGCGGCGTTCAACTCGCGCAGGGCGGTGTCTGCCATGTCGATGGTTTGCATCTCAACGCTCCCAGAAATAGACGGTGGCGGGTTCGGGTTCCCAGATGCGGGCGGTCTCAATCCCCGGCAGATTGGCCAAGGCGCGGTATTCCGAGCCGAAGGCCACATAATCATCGGTTTCGGCCATGACGGCGGGTTTGCAGGCGATGGGGTCGCGCACGACGCCAAAGCCGTTTTTCGTGCCGACCACGAAGGTGAAGAACCCGTCGAGATCCTCCAGCGTGCCTTCCAGCGCGGTGCCCAGATTGGCCCCCTCGGCCAGACGCGAGGAGATGTAGCAGGCGGCCACTTCGGTATCGTTCTGGGTTTTCGGCGCAAAGCCCTTTTGGGTCAGGACCCGGCGCATCGCATTATGGTTCGAGAGCGAGCCGTTGTGCACGAGGCATTGATCCGCCCCGGTCGAGAACGGATGCGCCCCGAGGGTGGTGACCGCCGATTCCGTGGCCATGCGGGTGTGGCCGATGCCGTGGCTGCCGCCCATCGCCCGGATGCCGAAACGCTCGGCCACCTCTTTCGGCAGGCCAACCTCTTTAAAGATCTCCATCGCTTCGCCAGCGCCCATGACGCGAATGCCTTTCTCGCTCAGATAGGCGCGGGCCAGCGCTTCGCTGCCCGCGGGCAGGTGCAGAACCGCATGGGTGTCGATCCGCTTCAGCGTCACCGGCCCGCCAATCGCGGCGGACAGCGCGCTCTCCAGACCGGCAAAGGTCGCGTCCGGCGTGTCCGATTGCAGGGTCATTTTCAGCCCCCCGGTTTCGGTGCCGTAGATCGCGATGCCCGCGCTGTCAGGGCCGCGGTCGGTCATGGTGATCAACATATCGGTAAGCAGGTCGCCCAGCCGGGGGCGCAGGTCTTCCTTTTTCAGGAACAGGCCAACGATGCCGCACATCTTCGTTCTCCGTATCGGAGGGGCGCCGGTGAGTCGCCCCGCTGATCTCAGCGTAACAGGCGGTGCGTTTGCCTGATAAGTAAAAAATATTCCTTAGAAGAAAATTGTTGCGGATATGCGGAAACGCCCGCCAAACGGGCGCCACTGCTGATTTTCTAAGCGGGATGCGGGCTATTTACCCTGCGGATAGGAAATCACCGAGAGATAGCGGGCGGGCAACTGGATCAGCCCCTCCGGCCCATGCGGCGCATCGGCGTCAAAAAACAGGCTGTCGCCCGGCTCCAGCCGGTAGATCTCATCGCCGTGGCGGTAATCGACGACACCGTCGAGCATATAGAGAAGCTCGATCCCCGCATGCTGAAAGGTGGGGAAGACATCCGCGGCGCTGGAAAGGGTGATCAGATAGGGTTCGACCACCACCCCGGAATTGTTGGAGCCGATATGCCCCAGCAGATTGTATTGATGACCCGAGCGGGTGCCGGCGCGCTCGATCTCCACCCCATGCCCGGCTTTGACATGCATCGCGCCGCGCGGTTCCTCATAACTGCCAAACAGCGTCACCAGCGGCACGCGCAGCGCATGGGCCAGGGTCTGGATGGTGGCGAGCGACGGCGAGATCACCCCATTCTCGATTTTCGACAGCATCCCCACCGACAGCCCGGTCTGCACCGCAAATTCCGCCACGGTCATCCGCTGGCGTTTGCGCAACTCGCGCACTTCGCGGCCAATCGCCAGCTCAAGGTTCTTCTCGCGGCGGCCCTTGGGCAGATGCGGGTCCTGAGTCAGGGTCGGCTCCGGCTTCGCCCGCGGCTCGGGGGCCGGGCGGGGCAGGGGGGCGGGCGTGTCTTTGGGGGTGTTCGCGCTCATCGGGGCTCGCTCTGGGGGATGTCCCGCATTGGAGCCCGTTGCGCGGGCCTTGTCCAGCGGCTGCCGGTGCTGCGGCGCGGGACAGACAGGGAAGGGCGGGGGCGCGCAGATGATCCGCGCGCCCCTTGGTGTGGCTTACTTCGGCGCAGCGCCGACGGTGGCACCGGCACCCGTCGCGATTTGCAGGCTGGCCCATTGCAGCGCCAGATCGCGGCGGCCCGCCGCGACGCTGAGCTGTGCCGAGGAGGCCGAGCGGTCGGCGTCGAGCAGATCGAGCAGCGAGGTGGCACCGGCTTCATAGCTGGTGCGCGCCAGACCGACCGAACGGTTATAGGCATCTGCGGCCTTTTGCAGCGAATAGACGTTGCGGCGATAGCGCGTCACATAGGTCTGCGCCGTCTGCACATCCTCAACCGCCGAAGACACAGCGGCGCGCCACGAAATCTCGGCCAGTTTCGCCGCCGAGATCTTGGCATCGCGGTTGGCCGACAGGGCACCCTGGTTCAGCAGCGGCAAGGAGATCTGTGGGCCAAAGCTCCAGCCCTGGGCGCTGTTGTTGTCGGAAATGCTGCCCGAAATGGTCAGCGAGGGGTACATGGCAGCCTCGGCCACCCCGACATTGGCCACGGCGGCCTTATAGCTTTGCTCGGCGCTGCGGATGTCAGGACGGTTGCGCAGCAGATCGGCCGGGATCCCGGTGCGCGACCCTGCGGGCGGCGAAGGCTGACGGGCCCCGCGCTGCATCTGCGACAAGAGCGGGCCTGCAGGCTCGTTCAGAAGCGTTGCCATCGCATAGACCTGCGCGTTGAACCCGGCTTCCAGCAGCGGCAGGCTGGCCTGCGCGGTGGCGAGCAGCGCTTCGGCTTGCGCGCTGTCCAGCTCGGTGCTGTCGCCCAGTTGCAGCTTGGCCTGACTGATCTCGGTGGTCTTGGCGCGGGCGGTGATGGTCGCGCGGGTCAGCGCGATTGCTTCCTGATAATAGCGCGCCTGCGTATAGGCCGAGACGATCTCGGCCAGCCAGGCGAGACGGGTGGCTTCGGCATTGTCCTGCGCGCCGACATAGCCGGCCGTGGCCGCTTCTTGTCCCCGGCGCACACCGCCGAAGAGGTCGAAGACATAATTGGCGCTGAGAGAGGCCGCGCCATTGTTCGACACGATCCGCGCGTCATTGCTGGACCGGGTGCGCTCGGCGCTTGCGCCGCCCGACAGCTGGGCGTTCAGCCCGGTTTGACGCAATGCCGCCTCGGCTGCGTTGATCCGCTCATTCGCGGCCATCACGTCAAGGTTTTGCGCCAGCCCGCGTGCCACCAGCGTGTTCAGCATCGGGTCGCGGAAGTCCTGCCACCAGGCGCGGTTTGCCACGACACCAAGGCTGCTGCCGTCGCCTTCCACGAAGGTCGCGGGCACGGCGGTCGTTGGCGCGGTGTAATTCGGCCCGACCGCGCAGCCAGCTGCCACGCTGCACAGGAGAAGCGCCGCGACGCGGGGCAGGGAAGAAGTGAGGTTCATTGCGTCACCTTGTTTTTACTGCTCGAGGAACGGGTGACCAGGTTGATCACCACCACATAAAAAGCGGGCACCATGAAGATGCCGATAGCTGTCGCGGCCATCATGCCGCCGAGTACACCAATCCCAATAGCCTTTTGTGCCGCAGCACCCGCCCCTGATGCAAGGGCCAGAGGCAAAACACCCAGCATGAACGCTAGGGAAGTCATCAGAATTGGCCGCAACCGTTGCCGTGCTGCCATATTCGTGGCCTCCAGCAGCGGCATTCCCTGTGCTTGCAGGCCTTTTGCGAATTCCACGATCAGGATGGCGTTCTTGGCCGCAAGCCCGATTGTGGTCAAAAGACCCACCTTGAAATAGACGTCATTCGACTGGCCAAAGAGCTTGGCCGCCGCCAGCGCGCCCAGCACGCCCACCGGCACGGCCAGCATCACCGAGAAGGGCACCGACCAGCTTTCGTAGAGCGCGGCGAGGCAGAGGAAGACCACCAGCGCCGAGAGGGCATAGAGCAGCGGCGCCTGATTGCCCGAGAGACGTTCCTGATAGGACAGCCCGGTCCAGGCCGTGCTGTAGCCGCCGGGCAATTCCGCCGTCAGCTGATCCATCGCATCCATCGCATCCCCCGAGCTGATGCCCGCCGCCGCCGCGCCCGAAATTTGCAGCGCCTGTGTGCCGCCGTAGCGGGCCAGTTTTGACGGCACCTCATCCCAGACCTGGCTCATAAAGCTGGTAAAGGGCACCATCTCGCCGCCCCCATTGCGCGCGTACCAGCGGTTCACGTCATCGGGCTGCATCCGGTAATTCGCATCCCCCTGCACGATCACCGGGCGCAACTCGGCCCCCAGGGTGAAATCATTCACGCTCCGGCCCGAGAAGATCACCGAGAGCATGGAGTTCACCTCCGACAGGCTCAGCCCGAAGGCGCCGGCCTTTTGCTGGTCGATGTCGAGGCGGAGCGAGCTTTTGAACGCCGCATCATTGCCGCGCAGCTGGGTGACGCGGCCATCGGCGGTGGCATTGGCCACCAGCGTGTCGGCGGCGGCGCTCAGCGCTTCCTGTCCATTGCCGCCCTGATCCACCAGATACATGGTGAAGCCCTGCGAATTGCCCAGCCCCTGAATCGCGGGCGGCTGCATGAAGATGATGCGCCCGGCGCGGTTGGCCCCGAATTTCGCATTGGCGCGCCCCAGCAGCGCGGCGGCCGTCAGCCCTTCGCGCTCCTCAAACGGCTTGAGCTTGATGAACAGCATGGCGGTGTTCTGCCCCGAGGCGCCAAAGCTGAAGCCCATCGCGCCAAAGACCGATGAGACCGTCGCCTTTTCGTCGTTCAGCAGATAGGCCTCCATCTCTTTCACCACGGCTTCGGTCTGCGCGGTGGTGGCACCTTCATCCAGCTGCACCATCGACATCAGCACGCCCTGATCTTCCTGCGGCAGGAATGAGGTGGGCAGCTGTTGATAGAGCCAGCCCGCGCCAAAGCTGAGCGCGACCAGCAGCACGATCATCCGGAACGGACGCCGCAAGAGGCGGCCCACCACGCTGCCATAGCCATGGGTGGCGCGGTCAAAGTTGCGGTTGAACCAGCGGGCGGGCGCGATGCCGCCGCCATGGCTCGGCTTTTTCAGAAGGCTCGCGCACATGGCGGGCGTCAGGATCAGCGCCACCAGCATCGACAGCATCATCGCCGAGATGATGGTGACCGAGAATTGCCGGTAGATCACCCCGGTCGAGCCGCCAAAAAACGCCATCGGCAGAAACACCGCCGAGAGCACCAGGGCAATCCCGACCAGCGCGCCGGTGATCTGATGCATCGACTTTTCGGTCGCCTCGCGCGGGCCGAGGCCCTCTTCCTCCATCACCCGCTCGACGTTTTCCACCACGACGATGGCATCATCCACGAGCAAGCCAATGGCCAGAACCATCGCGAACATCGTCAGCGTGTTGATCGAATAGCCGGTCACCGCCAGCACCCCAAAGGTGCCCAGAAGCACCACCGGCACCGCAATCGTCGGGATCAGCGTCGCGCGCCAGCTTTGCAGGAACACCAGGATCACCAGAAAGACGAGCGCCACCGCCTCGGCCAGCGTGTGATAGACCTGATTGATGGATTCCTCGACAAAGGGCGAGGTGTCATAGGGATAGGCAATCTCAACGCCCGTGGGCAGCGAGGGGGCGATGCGGTCCAGCACCGCGCGCACGGCGGCGGCCGTGTCCACCGCATTGGCGCCCGTGGCAAGGTTGATGCCAAAGCCCGCCGCGGGCATGCCGTTGTAGCGCGAGTTTGAGCCGTAGCTTTCCTGCCCGATCTCGATCCGCGCCACATCGCCCAGAAAAACGGTGGCGCCGTTGCTGTCGGTGGTGAGCAGGATCCGCTCAAACTCCTCCACCGTCGACAGCTGCGATTGCGCGGTCAGCGTCACGTTCAGCTGCTGCCCCTCGACCACCGGCTGGTTGCCAAGGCTGCCCACCGTCACCGTGGTGTTCTGCGCGGCGACAGCGGTGGTCACATCGGCGGGCGTGAGGTTGTATTGATAGAGCTTCATCGGATCCAGCCAGATCCGCATCGCATAACCCGAGCCGAAAGCGTTGATCGAGCCGACGCCGGTGGTCCGCTGCACCGGATCCTCGATGCTTTGCGCCATCAGATCGCCGAGCTGCAGCGACGTGTAGCTGCCGTCTTTCGAGACCAGCGCCCCCACCATCAGGATCGACGAGGTCGAGCGCGAGACATTCACCCCCTGATCCTGAACGGTATCGGGAAGCTGCGAGGTGATCAGCTGCAGTTTGTTCTGCACCTGCACCTGCGCCATGTCCGGATCGGTCGCATCGTCAAAGGTCAGCGAGACCGAGGCAGAGCCGGTGCTGGAACTTGATTCCATATAGATCATGCCATCAAGGCCGGTCAGCCCGTCCTCGATCACCGTGGTCACCGAGTTTTCGACCGCTTCCGCCGAAGCGCCGGGATATTTGGCGCTGATCCGCACCGTTGTCGGTGCGATTTCCGGGTATTGCGAGATCGCCAGCGTGTTTAGGCCCATGGCCCCGCCCAGCATGACGATGATGGCCAGCACCCAGGCAAAGACCGGGCGACGAATGAAGAAATGTGCCATCCGCGGTTACTCCGAGGCCGCGGGCGCAGCGGCACCCGGCGTCGCAGCGCCATCGGGGGCCGCATCGGTGGCGGGCGTGTCCACCACGACACCCAGTGCATTGATCGTCACCGCGACCGGGGCCACCTCAGCGCCTTCGGTCAGCGACGAGATCCCGTCGACGATCAGCCTGTCGCCCGCCGAGACCCCCTCGGTGACGATCCAGGCATTGCTGTTGGTGCCCGAGGTGATCAGCGTATGTTTTGCGGCCTTGTTGTCGGCCCCGGCAAACCAGGCGGTCAGCGAGCCGTCACGCGCGCGGGTGGTGGCGCGTTGCGGCACCAGATAGGCGTCGATGGTGCCCAGCACCACCTCGCCGCGCACGAAAGTGCCCGGCAGGATGCGCAAATCCGGATTGTCGAACTGAAAGCGCAGCCCGACGGTGCCGGTGGTGGTCGAGACGGTGAACCCGGGGGCGATCAGCTTGCCCGCGCTTTTCAGCGTCTCGCCGTTCTCCAGCACCAGCGTGGCCTCCAGCTCGGCCGAGCGGGTCAGCGCGCCACTCTCGATCTGGTCGCGCACGGCCAGAATATGCGCGCTGGGTTCGATCATGTCGACGTAGATCGGGTCCAGCCGCGTCACCGTGGTCAGCGCATCGGTCTGCGCTGCGGTGACGAGATCACCGACCGAAACTGCGGCCACATCGGCCACCCCGTCGATGGGCGAGGTGATGGTGGTCCAGGAGAGCTGCGTCTGCGCCAGTTTCAACGCGGCCTGTGCGCTTTGCACCGAGGCCTGCGCCTGCGCCAGCGTCACCTGCGCCGATTCCACATCGGCGGCGGTGATGCCCGAGCCACGCAACTGCTCGGCCCGGGCCAGCGCGGCCTCGGCGGCGGGCAGGGCGGCTTCGGCCTGCGCCAGCGCCGCCTGATCGGCGGCCACCGTCGCCTCGTAGCTGTCGGCATCCAGGCGGAACATCGGCGTGCCCTTCGGCAGGGGCTGGCCGGGGGTGTAGAGAATTTCCGACACCATGCCGCTCACACGCGGGCGAATGGCGGCCTGTTCATAGGCCACCGCGCGGCCCGGCAGCGTCTGCTTCAGCGGCACGCTTTGCGGCTGCATCTCGATGACACCGACCTGCGCCGGCCCTCTGGCGCCCTTGCCCATGGGAGCGCCCTGTGTCCAGCCGGCGTTGGCGGCCCAGATGCCCGTCAGGAGAATCACGGCCCCGATCCCGGCCCGGCGCGCCCGGCCGCGGGTGGCGGGCGCGCCGGGCACCGGCTGCTTTGCGGACCGCTTTTCGTTGATTGTCGAGGCCATCATGCTGTGTTTCCTAAATCCTTTGGTCCCGGGTCGGTCCGCGCAGGCAAGGGGGAGGGCGCGAATCTTGACAGGAGGTTGTCTACGCTTTACGCAAATATTGCACATGCTGCAATTATTTTTGAAGTTGGGGGGAGCCAATGACACTGTCACCTGCTGCAGCTTCGTCGTCACCTGCTGCGCCTTCGTCGTCGCTGCGCGAACGGCGGCGGCGCGAGACGGCGCGGGTCATTCAGCTGGCCACCGTACGGCTGGGCTGCGCGCATGGGCTTGATCATGTGACGATTGAAATGATCAGCGCCGAGGCGGGGATCAGTCCGCGCACCTTTTTCAACTATTACGCCTATAAAGAGCAGGCGGTCTGGTGCGATCCGCCGGAGTTCGATCCGGCGGCGGTCAGGGTGTTCGCCC
This sequence comes from Phaeovulum sp. W22_SRMD_FR3, assembly GCF_052113705.1. NCBI lineage: Bacteria > Pseudomonadati > Pseudomonadota > Alphaproteobacteria > Rhodobacterales > Paracoccaceae > Phaeovulum > Phaeovulum sp. W22_SRMD_FR3. The sequence continues at coordinate 157,338 of NZ_JBGQOG010000008.1, forward strand.
AGGGGACCGGGCCGCTGATGGAGGATCTGGAGGTGCTGCTGGTGGACCATCTGGCGCAGCTGGAGGCAGACCGGGATCTTTTTGCCGGGATTCGGATTCTGGCCGAGCAGAACCCCAAGTTGCTGGTTTTGAAGGAAACGTCGTTGCTGGCGCTGCGGGTGAAACTTACCGATATCCTGCAGCAGCGTCTGACCGCCGAAGATCCGGCCACGCTGCAGCTTTGTGCGCTGATGCTGCTGGACACGGTCCGCCTGTCGATTGAGCGCTGGTCCTGTGGCGAGGCTGCCAGCATTGCGGTCTCGGTGCGGGACATGTTGCAGCGGTTGCGTCACGGGGCGGCCTTGTTCGGGGAGGGCATGGGGTCCTAACGTCAGGGGCGGGGGCTTCCGTCGCGATGGTTCGGAAATTCTTGCACCGGCGGTAGGTAAAACGCACAGCGGCGGTGCGCCTTCCCCGGTCCGGCGGCTTGACCTTTGGGGGCAAGATGGGGCCAATGGGCGGCCTGTGCGGCCCGCGCAGGCCGATCTCTGCCACAAAGGACATCCGATGAAAGTCATCAGCACCGATACCGCCCCCGCCGCCATCGGCCCCTATTCGCAGGCCATCATCCATGGTGGCCTCTTGTTCGTCTCGGGACAGATCCCGATTGACCCGGCAACCGGCGCCTTCAATTCGGATGATGTGGTCGAGCAGACCAAGCAATGCCTGGCCAATATTGCCGCCATCGCCACCGCGGCGGGCACCGACATTTCGCGGACGATCAAAACCACGGTGCTCGTGCGCGACCTGTCAAAATTTGCCGATATCAACGCCGCCTACGGCGCTGCCTTCCGTGCGCCTTTCCCCGCGCGCGCGACCTTTGAGGTCTCGGCTTTGCCGAAGGATGCGCAGATCGAGATTGATGCGGTCATCGCGTTGTCGGACGACTGATCGCAGCGGCGGCGGTCGGCAGCTTCGCCGCCCGTCGCCCACTGGCAAACCTCGCCAGAGCCCCTCTGGGCTGAGGCCCCTTCTCCCTCCGGCGGCCCTGCGCGCGGAGCGTTGTCGTTTGGGCTGTTCGCGGCGGCGTTGCGCAGCGGTCAAAACCTGCCGTGGCAGGGCATTTCCCGGTTTTCGATGTGACTTTGTTCTGTAGGCTCCGTATCAGCCCTGAATCGGGGGCAGATCACGGGGGAGGGCGAGCCTATGAAGCGCAGCAAGGTTACACTGGGAGAGGTGGCGCGGGTTGCGGGAGTGTCCCGCGCGACGGTGTCGCTCGTTGTGCGCAAATCGCCTCTGGTTGCGAGTCATACCCGGGAGAAGGTCGAGCAGGTGATGGCCGATCTGGACTATGTCCGCGACATCGGGGCCGCGCGTTTGCGCAACAATAGCAGCCAGACCATCGGTGTCATCGTGCCCAACCTCGTGAACTCCTTCTTCACCGAATTCCTTTCGGGTGCAGAGCGGGTGATGGGCGAAGATGACCGCGTGGTGCTGATGGCCAACAGCCACGACGATCTGGCGCGGCAGGATGTGATCTTGCAACGGTTTCGCGGCCATGGCGTCGACGGGGTGATCTTGTGCCCCGCCGAGGGCACAGATCCCGGCCTTCTGACGCGCTTGCGCCAATGGGGCCTGCCGGTGGTGCAGTCCTTGCGCGAGGTTGGCCGCGACGTGACCGATTATGCCGGGGCCGATTATATCGAGGGCGTGCGGATGGCCGTGCAGCATCTGGTTGCTGCCGGTCATCGCCGGATCGCCTTTTTGTCGGTGGCGGCCCTGACCTCGGCGCGCGAAGAGCGGCTGCAGGGCTTTGCGCGCGCGCTGGATTTGACCGGTGCGGAGGACGCCGGGATCATCGAGGCCGAACTGACCTGGGAGGGGGCCGAGCTTTCGGCGGCCAAGGTCCTGGCGCTCAAGAGCAAACCGACGGCGGTTTTGTGCTTTAACGACATATTGGCGGCCGGTCTGATGCTGGGCCTGCGCCGCGCGGGCTATGAGCCGGGGCGTGACATTGCCGTGGTCGGGCTGGATGACCTGCCGCTGGCGCAGCTGACCTATCCGCCGTTGTCGAGCGTGGCGATGGCACCCGAACGGATTGGCGCTGCTGCCGCGCGCCTTTTGGTGCGGCGGCTGTCCTGTGCCGATGCGGGGGTGGAGCGGTCTATTGAGGCGCCGCGGCTGGTGGTCCGCGAAAGCAGCTCGCGGGTGATCTGTTGACTCTTTTGCGGTTCTCGTTTTAGATCGTTCTAAATTAGAGGAATCGACACATCCGCAGGGGAGGGCAGATGTATAGTTTCAGCTTTCAGCCGGTATTTGAGAATCTTGATCTGCTGGTCTACGGCGCCTGGCTGACCGTTCGTCTGTCGCTGATGGCGATGGCGATGGGGCTGGTGGTCTCGGTTCTTGGTGCGGTCGCGAAAACGTCGGGCATCCGGCCGCTGCGCTGGCTGGTGGATGCCTATGTCGAGATCATCCGCAACACGCCCTTTCTGGTGCAGATCTTCTTTATCTTCTTCGGGCTGCCGGCGGTGGGCATCGTGATGTCGCCCAACACCGCGGCGCTGGTGGCGCTGGTGGTGAATGTCGGCGCCTATGGGACCGAGATCATCCGGGCGGGCATCGAATCCATCCCGCGCGGGCAGATCGAAGCGGGCCGCGCGCTGGCCCTCAATCCGGTGCAGATTTTCCTTTATGTCATCATCAAACCGGCGCTGCGCAACATCTACCCCTCGCTCACCAGCCAGTTCATCTATCTCATGCTGACCTCCAGCGTGGTCTCGGTGATTTCGGCCAATGATCTGGCCTCGGCGGGCGCGGATCTGAACGCGCGCACCTTCGCCAGCTTTGAGATCTATCTGGTGCTGACGGTGATGTATTTCGTGCTGGCCTTCGGCTTTTCGATGATGTTCGCCGCGATCCGTCGCGCCTTCTTCACCTATCCTGCGAGCCGCTGACATGATCCGTGAATTTTCCGCCACAGACGTAATGTTCATCGCCATGGCCGTGCGCTGGACGCTGATCCTGTCGGTCATCGCCTTTGCCGGGGGTGCCCTTGGCGGGCTGGTGATCGCGCTGTCACGCACCTCGGGCTCGGCGGGGCTGCGGCGCGCGGCGGCCGGGTTCATTCAGGTTTTTCAGGGCACACCGCTTCTGATGCAGCTGTTTCTGGTCTATTTCGGTCTCGCCGTCGTGGGCCTGCCGATCAACCCTCTTTTGGCGGCAGCCGTTGCGCTGACGCTGCACGCCAGCGCCTATCTGGGCGAGATCTGGCGCGGCGCGATTGAGGCGGTTCCCTCTGGCCAGTCCGAGGCGGCGACGGCGCTCGCCCTCTCGTACAACAGCCGGATGCGCTATGTGGTGCTGCCGCAGGCGCTGCGGCTGGCCATCGCGCCGACGGTTGGTTTTCTGGTACAGCTGATCAAGGGCACCTCGCTTGCCTCGATCATCGGCTTTACCGAGCTGACCCGCGCCGGGCAGATCATCAACAACGCGACCTTCAAGCCGTTCCTGGTCTTTGGAACCGTCGCCGCTCTCTATTTCATCGTCTGTTGGCCGCTGTCTTTGCTGGCCCGCTACATGGAAGCCCGCATGCGCCGCGCCATCACGCGCTGAAATTTCAAGGAGGAGGAAACCATGAAACTGAACCGCCGTTTGTTCACCACCCTGGCCGCCAGTGCGCTGGCTTTGGGCTTTGCCGGGCCGTCGCTTGCCGCCGATCTGGCCGCCATCGAAAAGGCGGGCACCGTCAAGATCGGCATGCTGGTCGATTTTCCGCCCTTCGGCATTCAGGACACCGCGGGCAACCCCGACGGCTATGACGCCGATGTCGCCAAGGCGCTGGCCGCCTATCTGGGGGTCACGCCGGAAATCGTGCCGGTGACCGGCCCGAACCGCATTCCCTATCTGCTGTCGGGGCAGGTTGATGTGCTGGTCGCCTCGCTGGGGATCACTGCAGAGCGTGCCGAAAAGGTCAATTTCTCGCATCCCTATGCCGGGATCAGCATCGCGGTTTACGGCGCCAGCGGGTCGGATGTGACGGATGCCGCCGGGCTGGCGGGCCAGTCGGTCGCCGTTGCCCGCGCCTCGACGCAGGATACCGGCGTGACGAAAGTGGCGCCCGAGGGCACCGACATTCGCCGTTTTGACGATGACGCCAGCGCCGTGCAGGCGCTGATGTCGGGGCAGGTGCAGATGATCGGCCTCTCCAACGTGGTCTTCTCGCAAATCTCCGGCATGGCGGGCGACCGTTTCAACAAGAAATTCGACCTCTCCAGCCAGGTGCAGGGCATCGCAGTGGCGCCGGGCTCGGATCCTTTGCTCGAAAAGATCAACGCCTTTGTGGATCAGGCCAAGACCGATGGCACGCTCGACACCATCCACCAGAAATGGCTGGCTGAGCCGCTGCCCGATTTCGTCAAAAACGCCAAGTAAGACCTGCGCCGCCCGGCCGGCTGCGGCCGGGCGCCACCTTCAGGGAAACGGATCATGACCGAACACGCTATTCTCATGCGCAACGTCAACAAGTTTTACGGGGCGTTCCACGCGCTGGTGGACATTGATCTTACCGTCGCGCGCGGCGAACGGATCGTGATCTGCGGGCCGTCGGGCTCGGGGAAATCCACGTTGATCCGCACGATCAACCAGCTCGAGTCGATCAAATCCGGCACCATCACGGTGGACGGCATTGAACTGACCGCTGGCGGCGACAACGTTGGCAAGGTGCGGCAGGATGTGGGGATGGTGTTTCAGTCCTTCAACCTTTTCCCGCATATGACGGTGCTCGAGAATTGTGTGCTGGCGCCGATGAAATCCCGCAAAATTCCGCGCGCCGAGGCCGAGGCCACCGCGCGCCACTACCTTGAGCGGGTGAAGATCCCCGAGCAGGCCGACAAATACCCCGCGCAGCTCTCGGGCGGCCAGCAACAGCGCGTCGCCATCGCGCGGGCGCTGTGCATGAAGCCGCGGATCATGCTGTTTGACGAGCCGACCTCGGCGCTGGATCCGGAGATGGTGAAAGAGGTGCTCGACACGATGATCGACCTCGCGCGCGAGGGGATGACCATGCTCTGCGTCACGCATGAGATGGAATTTGCCCGTGCGGTGGCCGACCGGGTGATCTTTATGGATAAGGGCGTGATCGTTGAGGAAAACGCCCCGGAGGCCTTCTTCAACAATCCGCAGAATGAACGGCTGAAGAACTTCCTGGGGCAGATCGCATGAGCCTGCCGCGTCTTTTGGCGCTGGCCGAGCTGAAGCCGCAGGACATGGCCGATGAACTGCAGGCGCGCTATGAGGTGGTGCGTGAAATCGGCCTGGCCGCGGATGTTGAAGTGGTGCTGACGGCGGGCAATGTCGGCCTTTCGGGGGCGCAGATGGCGCAACTCCCGGGGTTGCGGCTGATCGCGGTCAATGGTGTCGGCGTGGATGCGGTGGATCTGGCCGAGGCCCGGCGGCGCGGCATTGCGGTGACCACCACCCCGGATGTGCTGTCGCTGGCGGTGGCGGAACTGGCGCTTGGTCTTGCGTTGGCCACGGGCCGCAAGATTGCCGAGGGCGACCGTTTCGTGCGCGCGGGCCATTGGGCGGCCAAGGGCAAGCTGGCACTTGGCAGCTCCGTCTTGGCGCGGCGGGCGGGGATCCTTGGTTATGGCCGGATTGGCCGCAAGCTCGCCGATCTCTTGCGTGGGATGGGGATGCAGGTGCTCTACACCGCGCGCCGCGAGGTGCCGGGCGCGCTCGATGGTTATCGCGCCGATGCCCGGGCACTGGCGCGCGATTGCGATTTGCTGTTCGTCACCGTGGCCGGAGGCGCGGAAACGCGCGGGCTGGTTGATGCCGATGTGCTGGCCGCCCTTGGCCCCGCAGGGATTTTGGTGAATGTCGCGCGGGGGCCGGTGGTTGATGCCGAAGCGCTGGCACAGGCCTTGCAGGCGGGCAGTATTGCCGGGGCGGGTCTTGATGTGTTCGACGATGAGCCACAGGTGCCGCAATCTTTGATGCAGGCCCCCGGCTGCGTGCTGACCCCGCATATCGGCTCGGCCACAACAGATGCCCGGCGCGCGATGGCGCAGCAGGTGCTCGACAATATTGCGGCGCATTTTGCGGGCCGCCCTTTGCTCACCCCTTACGAGGTTTGACATGCGATACCTGTCCATCGGCGAGCCGCTGGCCGAATTCACCGCGCAGCGCGAGACGCCCTCGCGGTTTGACCGCCGGGCGGGGGGCGATACGCTGAACACCGCGATCTATCTCGCGCGGCTCTCCGGGGCGGGGCAGGTGGGCTATCTTTCCTGTCTCGGCGATGATCCGCAAAGCCAGTGGCTGCGCGAGGCCATCGCCGAGGAGGGCATCGACACCGCGGCGCTGGCAGAGCGCAAGGGCGGGCGTCCCGGCCTCAGTTTCATCTCGACAGACGCGCAGGGCGAGCGCAGTTTTACCTATTGGCGCGATCAGGCACCGTTCCGGCAGCATTTCGACGATCCGGCGGCGCTCGGGGCGTTGGAGCGGGCCGACTGTCTGATCTTGTCAGCGGTGACGCTGGCCGTGCTGCACCCGACCGGGCGTGAGAACCTGCTCGGGGCGCTGGAACGGCGGCGGGCGCAGGGGGCGCAGGTGGCTTTTGACACGAATTACCGGCCGGTTCTGTGGCCCGATGCCGCGGCGGCGCGGGATGTCATGGACCGGATGGCTGCGATCGCCACCATGATCCTGCCGTCACTCGACGATCTTGCGGCCTGCTATGGCACGACATCGCCGCAAGCGGCGCTGGAGCGGCTGATGGCCGTTAGCACTGCCGAGATCGTGCTGACCACCGGGGGTGGTGATGTGCTGCACCGGGCCGCCGGAAGCGCTCAGGGCGAGCGTTACAAGCTTCCGCCCGCCGTGGCCGCGCATGACACGACCGGCGCGGGGGACAGCTTCAACGCGGGTTGGTTGGTGGCGCGCGCGCGCGGTCTTTCGGTTGCCGAGAGCATTACCGCCGCCGCCCGCTTGGCCACGGTTGTTGTCTGCCACCCGGGGGCCATCATCCCGCAAGATGCGATGCCTGTGTTGTTCGCGTAAAGCACCCGGCCTCAAACACCGGCAGCAGCCGACGCAGAGCCCCCGCATCTTGCCGTGGACCGCTTTGCGCGGCCGGGTGTGGCGCTCCTTGGTCCTGGACGGGGCATTGAGCGCGGGATAATTAAGAAGTCCCCCCGAGCCCGTCCGTCCGAGCGCAATGCCGCCTGCTGCCGATCTCTTGGTCGTCGTTCTGTTGCGAACTGATGGGTGAGACGGACATGAACCTCGACCTTATGCCGCGGACCGACACGCAGTTCTTCGGGACACCGTCCTGCGCTGTGCAGCTGAAATGCATCCAGCGGCTGATGCGCTTTGACACGATATGTGAGGCAAACGGGATTGAGCACCGGCTGCCCAAACCCAACCCTCCCCGGACCAACGGGCCGGTCGAACGGATGACCGCAGGATCAAGGAGGCCACTGTAAAACGCTTGCACGACGACCGCCATGATCAGCTGCGAAGGCATCTCTCGGACTTCATGGCAGCGTACAACATGGCAGCACAGGACTTCGCGCGTCGGCTCAAGACCTTCAACGGGCTCACACCATAAGAATACATCGGCAAGATCAGAACATCAGAGCCAGACAGATCCATCCTGAACCCGATCCAGCAGATGCCGGGCCCGAACAGGCCTGAGCGGTCCCGGCTTCCCGCTTGCCGTCAGCCCTCAGTGAACATACCAGATCGAGAGATCTGTGGGATGCGTGTCACCCGCCGGATTTCTCTTCCAGGCGCCGCTCGTCTGTGTCTGCCGTCTGCAGGCGTAGCCAGTACCGCGTATGCCGCCGCTCGCCCGTTCGGTGCAGCGCGCCCATCTCGACCAAGTTCTGCAGATCCCGGGTCGTGGTCGCGCGCGACGTGCCGGTCATGGCGATGTAATTCTCGGCGCTGAGACCGCCTTTGAACCCGTCCGGGCCCTCGCGAAACATGCGCTCGATCACCTTTGCCTGCCGGTCGTTCAGCAGGTCACGGAACTGGTCGTAGAATTTCGCCTTGCCGATAAAAAAGGCGACCCGTGTCAACGTCACCTGTTGCGCCGCGAGGACAGTCTCGGCGAACCAGAGCAGCCAGCCGGTGACATCCAGTGTCTTCTGGTGGGTCTCGAGCTGGTCGTAGTAGCCTTTCCGATGCCGCTCGATCGTGTAGGCCAGCGCGATCAGGCTCGGCTGCCCGATGTTTTGGGCAAGCGACTTTTCGGCAAGGGCGCGCCCGAGGCGGCCATTGCCGTCCTCGAAAGGGTGGATGCTCTCGAACCAGAGATGCCCAAGCGCCGCGCGTGTCAGGGCGGGCAATGGCGCTGGCCCGTCTGGTGCCGTGCGGTTGAACCAGTCGACGAACGCGTCCATCTCGCGCCGGACCTGCGCCGAGGGCGGGGCTTCGAAATGCACCGTCGGCCGGTCGATGCGACCAGAGACGATCTGCATCGCGTCATCATGCCGACGATAGGCACCAATGGACTCAAGGCCGCGGTCGTGAGACAGGAGCATCCTGTGCCAGCGACACAGGGTGTCATGGGTCAATGGTGCGGCACAGGTCGAATAGACGTCGACCATCATCTCGGCGACGCCCTGCTCGCGCGGCCTTGACGGCGCGCCGTCAGCGGTCAAGCCGAACTGACGCCGCAGCGAGGATTGCACACTGGCCCTGTCCAGCACCTCGCCTTCGATTGCGCTGGTGCGCATCGCTTCTTCACCCAGCAATTCGATGCGCAAACGGTCGCGCTCTGTGCTGGTCACGTGGCGGACGGCTCCCAAAATCTCTCCGGATGACAGCAGGAACCGCCGCTCGAGAGGTTCGGCGGCGGAGCTGTCAAAGCGGAAATTCGGCCAGTCGGGTTGCGTCCAATTCCAGAGCATGAGCGATAGAGTCCTTTTCTATAACTCATATTGGGACAAAATCATGAGTTATGGAAGATCATTCTATGCATCATGCACGCGCGCGCCCTCGGGCGCGCCATGAACCAGACAGGCCATTGTGCCAGATCCAGCCCGGTGATGCGACCATCTTCGATGGATATTTCTTCAGTCCGGTGACGTTACTCAACATCACCTATGCACATCGCGATGCCGTCGGAAGCCGGTATCCACCCCATCCGTTCCGGCGGGAAATACGCAATCCCATGCGCGGGAGAGGCGGCCGCAGGCATTTTGTACCGGATGGGGTGGTCACCTGCATCGGAGGGTACCGACGCGGCCATCTCCGGCGCCGATACCAAAGCCGCGGTGGCGTCAGACCGGCATCCGCAGCATCTTGCGCAGGCTTTTGTCAAACGCGGCGGCGGGGACAAAGCGGCGCAACAGGCTGACCCGGCGCGCAAGCTTGCCTGCCGGGTAGCGCATCTGCGGGCGGGCGTCTGTTGCGGCCTTCAGGACAGTTTCGGCCACAATCTCAGGCGTATCGCCCGCTTTGATCGCTTCCCCGATCGTGACCATCATGTCCGCGCGTGCTGCCCTGTAGGTATCCAGCATTTGATCCGGCTGAACGAGGTTCTCGTCAAAGGCGGTGCGGGTATAGGTCGGCTCAACCAGCGTGACGCGGATCCCGAGCGTGCGCACTTCATGATCAAGCGATTGGGAATAGCCTTCGATGGCATGTTTGGTCGCCGCATAGAGGGCAAAATAGGGGGCCGGAATAAACCCATGTGCCGAGCTGAGATTGACAATCCTGCCCTGGCCTTGGCTGCGCATGATCGGCAGCACTGCATTGGTCATACGCATAAGGCCAAAGACATTGACGTCGAACAGAGCCTGCGCCTGCGCGACCGAGGATTCCTCGGCACCGCCGAAGAGGCCCACACCGGCATTGTTGACGAGCAGGTCGATGCGGCCCGCGCGGGCGATGACGTCTGCAACCACATGTGCCACGGAGGCATCATCGGTCACGTCACAGGCGAGCATGGTCACGCCATTGCCGCCGTCGGCCATGGCGCGGCGGCTGGTGCCAAACACGCGGTACCCCGCCTTTTGCAACGCTTTGGCGGTCTCGCGCCCGATGCCGGAAGATGCGCCCGTCACCAGAGCGACGCCAGGATTGGATTTGGTCATGGAAGGGATCTCTTTCATTCGTGCTGGAGAAGGTCATGTGCATTGGGTTGGGGTTTGCGCAGTTCTGTTCGCGCTTTGCAGGCGGGTTCCCAAATAGCCCGGGCCGGAAGTTCGCGCCGATCCGGCGGAAGGGTCGGAACCACGGCGATCACGTCTGTGGCGGCCGGATCAGGCATGTCGATGTGCCATGGGCAAAAAGCCTGCCCTCTGCATCCTCGACCTTGCCGTCGAGCGTGATGACCGTGCGTCCGCGTGAGACTACGCGGCCGGTGATGGTCAATGCGCCGGAACCGGCGGTGATCGGGCGCAGGAATTTGGCGCTGGTTTCGTGTGACGGGCAGGTTTCGCCCGGCTGCAACGTGGTCTGCGCGGCAAGCGACATGGCGGTATCGAGCATCGTCAGGCTCCAGCCGCCATGCACCGTCATTGTCAGATTGTAAAAGCGCGCCTCCGGCGTTGCCATCAGCCTGACCAGCCCTGCCTCGGGCGGCAGCAGGGTGAAGGGCAGGGTTTCTGCCATTGGGGGGCGGGCTATGCGGCCCTCGGCCAGCCCCGCGACCCATTCGAGCCCGGAGAGCCCGATCAGCTGTGAAAATCCATCGGGTGTCGTGCCTGACGGGACCTGTGGCTCCTGCGTCATTGAACCAACTCCCCTGCCGCAGCGCCTGCGCCAAGCGGGCGCCCGGGGAGAGCTTTGGCCGCCACCATGGCCGGACGGTTTTCTGCGGTCTGATGGCGTCTCATCCGCATTTCAAGGCTCCATTTAGATTGCGATGAAGATCAATACTGCTTTTGGATTTCGATAGCAATCTAAATTGATGGGGTGATGGAAGGGAGCGGATACCTGACCCAAAGGCCCGGATAGTCTGTCAGTGGGGGAGGGGGCGCTTTCTTGCGGCATGGCGCTCAGCGCGGGCAAACACCCGCAGCGTTTTCCGGTGTGCCTCAGAAAGATCTGGTGGGATGCCGGGGGCAGAGGCCGGGCCGGCGCGGCACCCGACGGTGCCCGACCGGCCCGAACGCAGGTTCAGGTCGTTTGCCGCGGCATGAATTGTCCGGGCAGAATGACCTCTGTCTTGTCGTTCCCCTCGAGCACGCCCACCAACGCCTCGGCCATTTTGGTGATCGGCTGGCGATAGGTGGTCAGCGCGTGGCTGGCCAGACTGGCCAGCGGGATATCGTCAAATCCGGTGACCGCGATGTCCTCCGGCACGCGAAGGCCCAGCGAAAACCGCAGCGCTTCCAGCGCGCCGATGGCGACAATATCATTCTCGCAGACCAGCACATCGGGCAGATCGGCGCGCGCGCGGTCGGAGAGTTCCGCCACCACCGCCTCCCGCGCGAGGAACACATCATATTGTGCCACATGCATCACCGGCGGCACACATCCGGTCAGCTCCTGCCAACGCGCGGCAAAGCTGTCTTTGCGCTTGAGGACCGCAGATTGCCCGCCGGGGCCCGCCACGAACAATGGGCGGCGGCGGCCTCGTTCATAAAGATGATCGGCGATCTCGCGCATGGCCACCGCATCATCGCAGCAGATGGTGATGGTGTTGGGATTGGTGCTGGTGCGCGCAAAAACGATCAGCTTTTTGACCCGGCGCGCACCCAGGGCCGTGCTCAGAATACTGTCATCAAAGCGGGTGCCGATCACCACCGCCGCATCCACCCGCCGCTGACTGGCGGCGAGAAAGGCAGAAGAAGCATCCGCCTCGCTCAGCATATTGACCAGAAGTACGCCCCAGCCTTCCTGCCGCAGGATGCGTGAGAGGCGCTCCAACTGAACCAGTTTATGCGGGTTGGAAAAGTCGTCCAGCATCAGCGCGACCAGACCGGAGCGGTCCGAGGCGAGGCCTGCGGCGTGCAGGTCGGGCACATAGCCGAGGGCCTCGGCCGCCGTCATCACCTTGGCGCGGGTTTTCTTGGAAATCGACGCATCTTTCTTGAAAGCACGCGCCACCGTCCAGCGCGATACCCCGGCCGCCTCGGCAACGTCATCTGCCGTCACCGATGTCGTCTCGAAAAATTCAGGCTCGTCCATGCGGTCTCCTTCGGGCTGACTTTACACTCTGCGATGCGGCATGAAAAGATTTTTGCTCGCGCGTGCAGATTATAATTGCTCGCGCGAGCATTTTGCGGGAATGTGACCCGACAAGTTGCTCTGCAGAGATTCGGGAGGAGTGCAGAATGCTCAGGGTTGCCCTGCTGGGGGCCGGCCGTATTGGTCAGGTCCATGCGCGCAGTATTGCCGCAAATGCTCACAGCGCATTGGTCGCCGTGGCGGATGTTCACGCGGAGGCTGCCGCGAAACTCGCGGAGGCATACGGCGCCGCGGCGATGACGGTCGAGGCCGTTCTGGCCGATGCCTCGATTGATGCGGTGCTGATTGCCACCTCGACCGACACGCATTCGGACCTGATCGAGGCTGCCACGGCGGCCGGCAAAGCGGTCTTGTGCGAAAAGCCGGTGGATCTGTCGCTCGCCCGGGCGCAGGCCTGTCTGGCGGCGACGCAGCATCATAAAGCGCCGGTGATGATCGGTTTCAACCGCCGCTTTGACCCCAATTTCGCCGCGTTGAAGGCGGCCTATGACCGGGGCGAGATCGGCAAGGGCGAATTGCTCTCGGTCACTTCGTTCGACCCGGCGCCGCCGCCGGTTTCCTATGTCAAAGTCTCGGGCGGATTGTTCCGCGATATGATGATCCATGATTTCGACATGGCCTGCTGGATCTATGGCGGCGCGCCGGACCGGGTGACGGCGGTGGGGTCTTCGATCGTGGATCCGGCGATTGGCGCGGCGGGCGATGTTGATACGGCGGTGGTGACGCTGATCTGGAATGACGGGCGCATCGCGGTCATCAAAAACTCGCGCCGCGCGGTCTATGGCTATGATCAGCGGGTGGAGCTGCTGGGCTCTGAGGGGCTTTTGGGCGCAAAGAACGTGCTGGAAAACACCGTTGAGAAGATCACGGTGGCAGGCGCGGTCTCGGCCAAGCCGGAGTATTTCTTTCTTGAGCGGTACATGCGGGCCTATGCGGCGGAATGGTCGGCCTTTGTGGCCGCCGTTGCGGCGGGCACGGCGGTGCCGGTCAGCCTGCAGGATGGGGTGGCGGCATTGGCCGTTGCCGAAGCGGCGACCCGTTCGGCGCAGACCGGCCAAACCGTCGCGTTGAGTGCGGCGATGCTGGAGGCTGCGGCATGACGCGCGATTACGGCTGCTGCACCTGGATTTTCGGCGGTGAGGATCTGGCCGCCATTGCCGACCGCGTGGCGCGGGCGGGGTTGCAGGGGGTGGAGCTGCATGGCGACATCGAGGGGATCGATCCGGCGGAGGCGGGCAGGATTTTTGCCGCCAAGGGCCTGAAGATTTTCTCGATCACCCCCGGCGACGCCGATATTTCCCACCCCGATGCCGGGGTCCGCGCGGCGGCGGTGGAATATTACCGCCGCCTGATGGACTGGGCGGTGTTGCTGGGGCAGGGGCCCGGCCTGCCGCGGATTTCCTGTCATGGACAGGTGACCCGCATCCGCCCCATGGGCACGCAGGCCGAAGAGGATGCGCTGCTGATCGAGAGCGTGAAGCAGATCACCGGCTTTGCGGCTGCCAAGGGCCTGCCGGTGGTGTTCGAGATCCTGAACCGCTACGAAAGCCATCAGGTGCGCACGGTTGCCGAGGGGCTGGCGCTGCTGGACAAGGTCGGCGCGGCCAACCTCAGCCTGCTGCCCGATGCCTATCACATGAACATCGAAGAGGCCGATCCCGCTGCCGCCTTGCGGCAGGGCGGTGCGGCCATCGGGCTCTATCATGCAGCAGACAGCAACCGCTGCGCGGTGGGCGAGGGGCATACCGACTTTGCCGCCCAGATCGCCGCACTGGATGCGATTGGCTATGCGGGCCCGATCATCATCGAACCGGCGGCCCCCGGCCCCGATCCGTTCAACACGGATAAGGGCCCGGGCTTCCGCGACATTCTCGAGGCGCAACTTGCCGCCTCGGCCCGCGCGCTCGCCGCGCTGGCACGCTGAATTCGGCTCTGCCGGATCCCACGGGCGGCAGGAGGGCCGCCCGGGTCTAAGAACGTAACATTTCCAGGGAGGGAAACATGAAGAAGACTTTTGCCGCGCTGCTGGGCGCGACGGCACTCTGCCTTGCGGCACCGGTTCTGGCTGCCGATATCGTGGTGGTGGCGCATGGCCAGGCCAATGACCCGTTCTGGTCGGTGGTGAAAAACGGTGTGGAGCAGGCCGCCAAGGACACCGGCGTGAATGTGGAATACCGCTCGCCCGAAACCTTTGACATGGTGGCGATGAGCCAGCTGATCGACGCGGCGGTCAACCAGCAGCCCGATGGTCTGGTGGTGTCGATCCCGGATGCGGATGCGCTGGGGCCGTCGATTCAACGTGCGGTGGCGGCGGGGATTCCGGTCATCTCGATCAACTCCGGTTCGGATGTCTCGAAATCTCTCGGGGCGCTGCTGCACATCGGGCAGGATGAGAAAGACGCGGGCATGAAGGCTGGCGCCAAGCTGGCCGAAATGGGCGGCAAGAAAGGTATCTGCGTCAACCAGGAGGTGGGCAATGTCTCGCTCGACCTGCGCTGCGCGGGCTTTGCCGAGGGGTTTGGCGGTCCGGTGACCGTGCTGCCGACCGGCAATGATCCGACCGAGATCGAATCCAAACTGCGCGCGGCCCTTGAGGCCGATCCCGAAGTGGACACGGTAATGGCGTTGGGGGCCTCGACCGCGGGTGAGCCCTCGGTGGCTGCCGTCAAAGCACTGGGCCGCAGCGATGTCAAAGTGGCCAGCTTCGATCTTTCCGCAGGCTTTCTTGAGGCGATCATCGCGGGCGATGCCGCCTTTGCCATCGACCAGCAGCAGTTCCTGCAGGGGTATCTGGCGGTCGATTTCCTCGCGCTCAACGCCCAGTACGGCCTGATGCCGGGTGGCAACGTGCCGTCCGGGCCGAACCTGATCACCGCCGATAAAGCGGCCCAGGTGGTTGAACTGTCGGCAAAAGGGATCCGCTGATCCGAAGAGTTTACGGCGCGGGGCGATGCCGCCCCGCGCCGGTTACAGCGTCCAGGGAGGACAGAATGCCTGTGGAAATCACAACCCAGGCCGACGAACGTCTCCGCAAGGAAACGTTCTTCGCCACACTCGTCAAACGGCCGGAACTTGGCTCTATCGCCGGTTTGGTGCTGGTGACGGTCTTTTTCCTTTTCACCGCAGATAGCGCGATGTTCACCCTGTCGGGGATCATGAACTTTCTCAGCCCGGCGGCGCAGCTTGGCCTGTTGGCCATTGGCGCGGCGCTGCTGATGATCGGGGGCGAGTTCGACCTGTCGATCGGCTCGATGGTCGCTTTTGCCGGGATGATTTTCGGCGCGCTGACGGTGAATGCGGGCCTGCCGCTGCTGGTCGCGATTCCCGCCACATTGCTGGCGGCGGCCCTGGTGGGCCTGATGAACGGCCAGCTGACCATCCGGACCGGCCTGCCATCCTTCATCGTCACGCTGGCTTCGCTGTTTATCCTGCGCGGGCTGACGCTGGTGGGGCTGAAATGGCTGACCGGCGGCTCGACCCAATTGCGCGGCGTGCGCGATGCGGTGGCGGGCGATCTGCTGACCCCGCTGTTTTCGGGCGATGCCTTCACCGGCCTCTTCGCCAAACTGGCGGAAATGGGTCTGATCGAGACCTTCAACAATGGCGCGGCGAAAGTGCCGGGCATTCCTGTCGAAATTCTGTGGTTCCTGGCGATGGCAGGGGCGGCCACCTGGGTCTTGCTGCGCACCCCCGCCGGCAACTGGATCTTTGCCTCGGGCGGTGATGCCAATGCGGCGGCCAATTCCGGGGTGCCGGTCCGCAATGTGAAAGTGGCGCTGTTCATGTTCACCGCCTGCTGCGCCGCTTTGCTGGCGATCATGCAGGTCCTGGATGCCGGTTCGACCGACGCCCGCCGCGGCTTCCAAAAGGAATTCGAAGGCATCATTGCGGCGGTGATCGGCGGCTGCCTGCTGACGGGGGGCTACGGCTCGGCCATCGGCGCCTTCTTCGGCTCGATCATCTTCGGCATGGTGGTGATTGGCCTGACCTATACCAAGATCGATCAGGATTGGTTTCAGGTGTTTCTGGGCGGCATGCTGCTCCTCGCGGTGGTCTTCAACAACATCATCCGCAAACGCGTGACGGGAGAGCGGTGATATGGCAGATCCCATCATCCATATGGACGGCATCAAAAAGCACTTTGGCAATGTGATCGCGCTGAACGGGGTCACGTTCGATGTGCGGCCGGGCGAATGCCACTGCCTGCTGGGGGACAATGGCGCCGGAAAGTCCACCTTTATCAAAACCATGTCCGGCGTGTTCAAACCGACCGAAGGCTCGATCACCTTCGAGGGCAAACCGCTCAGCTTCTCCAGCCCGCGCGACGCGATGGAGGCGGGGATCGCCACGGTGTTTCAGGATCTGGCGATGATCCCGCTGATGTCAGTGGCGCGTAACTTCTTCATGGGGCGTGAGCCGACCAAGGGGCGCGGCCTGTTCAAGCGGTTCGACACCCAGTTGGCCAATCAGATCACCGTGGAGGAGATGCGCAAGATGGGCATCAACCTGCGCGGCCCCGATCAGGCGGTGGGCACCCTTTCGGGCGGCGAGCGGCAGACGGTGGCGATTGCCCGCGCGGTGTTTTTCGGCGCGAAAGTGCTGATCCTGGACGAGCCGACCTCGGCGCTTGGCGTGCGGCAAACCGCCAATGTGCTGGCCACGATTGACCGGGTACGGGCGCAGGGCGTGGGGGTGGTGTTCATTTCGCACAACGTCCGCCATGCGATGGCGGTGGGCGACCGCTTTACCGTGCTGAACCGCGGCAAGACGCTGGGCACCGCCGCGCGCGGCGAGATCAAGGCCGATGAATTGCAGGAGCTGATGGCTGGTGGCCAGGAACTGGCCGAGCTGGAAGGTTCGCTCGGCGGCACCATCTGAGTTCCCCGGCACCACAGAATGACGGGCCCCTCCGCGCCCGTCCGCCGGGCCTCCCCAGCCTGGCCAGCAAGGGCCGAAGAGCATTGGCTTTTCGGCCCTTGATCATATGTGGCGCATGCTCTGCGCTGAGCGGCCAAGTGATCCTGTTCGTTCTGGTGTCATCCTTGGACAGCTATTTGTTTCTTGCGTCATCCGGTGGCTGTCCAACATTCGGGTGAACGCCGGGGGCTTTCGGCATTTTAGATTGCAATCGGTCTCTAATTTCACTATATCTCGTTCACGCAAACTGGAAACGGGAGTGCTCCATGCGGGTCAGTCGCGCGCAGGCGGAAGAAAACCATCAGGCCATCATCAATGTGGCGAGCCGTCTGTTCCGCGAACATGGCTTTGACGGGATTGGCCTCAAGGATCTGATGAAGGGCGCGGGCTTGACGCAGGGCGGGTTTTACAAGCAGTTCGCCTCGAAGGAAGATCTGATGGCGCAGGCCTCGCAACGCGCCTTTGAAATGGCAACGCGCCGTTGGTCTGACGCGATTGCGGCCCACCCGGATGCGGCGCTTGAAACGATCATCGGGTTTTATCTGTCGCCGGAACACAGTGGCGAAAAGGGCGATGGCTGTCCGCTGGCGGCGCTGGCGGGCGATGCGGCACGGCAGGGGCCAGAGGTGAAGGAGCGTTTCGAAGCCGGGCTGAAATCGCATTTGCAGGTTCTCGACGAAGTGCTGCCTTCCGCTGAGGGCACGCGGCCGCTGGGCGCGGCCATGTCGATGCTGTCGCTGATGGTCGGCGCGGTGCTCTTGTCACGCGCGGTGAACGATGAGGCGCTGTCGCAGGGCTTTCTTGCCGCAGCGGCGGATCAGGCGCGGGACATCGCGGCGTCATAAGAATTCAGACGGGCGCAATCTGTGACCGGCTCCCGCTGCGGCGGGGGGCCTGTTGCGGTGCGTGCCAGGCAACCGGGAGGTGAGAGATCATGCGACGGATCGTGGTAACAGGCATGGGCGCGGTCAGCCCCCTTGCCGCAGGTGTTGAGGCGTCCTGGAGCCGGTTGTTGGCCGGGCGTTCCGGCATCCGCAGGCTGCCGGAGGAGATGGTCGGAGAGCTTTCGACGAAGGTCGGCGGCATTGTGCCCTCCATCGGGGAAGATGCCGGGGCGGGGTTCGACCCCGACCGCGTGCTCGACCCGAAAGACCAGCGGCGGGTGGACCGCTTCATCCTTTTCGCGCTGGCCGCGGCGGATGAGGCGCTGGCGCAGGCCGGGTGGCGCGCGGTGACGGAGGAGGAGCGGCGGCGTACCGCCACCATCATCGCCTCGGGCATCGGCGGCTTTCCGGCGATCACCGAGGCGGTGCGCACCGTCGATCAGCGCGGCGTGCGGCGGTTGTCGCCTTTCACCATCCCCTCCTTTCTGGTGAACCTTGCGGCGGGTCAGATTTCGATCCGTCATGGTCTGAAAGGGCCGCTCGGTGCGCCGGTGACCGCCTGCGCAGCGGGGGTGCAGGCGATTGGCGATGCCGCCCGGCTGATCCGCAACCATGAGGCCGATATCGCCGTCTGCGGTGGCACAGAGGCCTGCATCAGTGATGTCAGCCTTGGCGGCTTCGCGGCGGCGCGTTCGCTCTCGACCCATTTCAATGAAACCCCCACCGAGGCCTCGCGCCCCTTCGACACTGCGCGCGATGGCTTTGTCATGGGCGAAGGAGCGGGCGTTTTGGTGATTGAAGCGCTGAGCCATGCGCTCGCCCGTGGTGCGACGCCGATTGCCGAGCTGGTGGGGTATGGCACAACCGCCGATGCCCATCACATCACCTCCGGTCCCGAAGACGGCAGCGGCGCCCGGCGGGCGATGGAAATCGCCATCGCGCAGGCGGGCATTTCCCCGCAGGAGATCCAGCATCTGAATGCCCATGCGACCTCGACGCCGGTCGGCGACAAGGGCGAAATGGCCGCCATCAAGAGTGTCTTCGGCACCAATCATTCCATCGCGGTCAGCGGGACAAAGTCAGCCACGGGGCATTTGCTGGGTGCCGCAGGCGGGCTTGAGGCGATCTTTGCCATCCTCGCCCTCCGCGATCAGATCGCCCCGCCGACACTCAATTTGAACGCGCCCGATCCCG
Source organism: Phaeovulum sp. W22_SRMD_FR3 (assembly GCF_052113705.1). Taxonomy (NCBI): domain Bacteria; kingdom Pseudomonadati; phylum Pseudomonadota; class Alphaproteobacteria; order Rhodobacterales; family Paracoccaceae; genus Phaeovulum; species Phaeovulum sp. W22_SRMD_FR3. The sequence continues at coordinate 176,522 of NZ_JBGQOG010000008.1, forward strand.
CCGGTGACGGAATTGATTTCGTGGCCCATCAGGCCCGCCCGATGGCGATGGGCCATGTGATCTCCAACGGTTTTGGCTTTGGGGGCGTCAATGCGAGCGTGATTTTCAAGCGCTGGATGGGGTGACGCCGCGTGACGGTCTGTCCGTAGTGTGGAAGCGGGCATATCGCGGCTGTTTTGCGCTTGCGACCGCCGTTGCAGAACCACTGTCCGGATTCTGCGCGGGGCGGAGCAGCGCCCCGACATATCCGTCAGGGCGTTGCCAAGGTGTCGGGGCCCGGTCCGTCCCGAATGGCGCGGTTGCCGCCGCGCCATCACGCGTTTTGGTCAACCTGTTGGTCGCATCAGATCAGCGCGTGACGGGTGTTTTCGCCGCGTCATGACCCCGGGGCGCCGCATGGGGGCCGTCGGGGTCGGGTTCTGATGGCCGCTGCGTGCTTGGTGCGCTCAGCTCTTCTTCAAGACGCCGAACCCGCTGCTCGAGCCTGAGCAGATGTTCGCCTTGCAGATCATCAAAGCCCGCAAGGTTTTTCGCCCAAAGATCCCATGTTGCGGCCCATTGTTTAAGCATCCTGGCCTCCCCCTTCATCATCGCTGGCAGCTTCATTTTGCTGATGCATTGGCAATACTCGGAAGCAAGGCGGCGAGGCCTCCGGTGAACGCCTCTGCGTCATGCACCGGCGGTTTGATCCGAAACCAGGCCGCGTAGAGCGCGGGCAGGAAGAGCAGGATCATCACCGTGCCGACGGCGGTGCCGCCGATGAGCGTATAGGCCATCGACCCCCAGAACACCGAATGGGTGAGCGGAATAAAGGCGAGCACGGCCGCAAGCGCGGTCAGGATCACCGGACGGGTCCGCTGTACGGTCGCCTCGATCACCGCGTCATAATCATCTAGGCCCGCGGCCCGATTGTCCTTGATCTGCTCGGTCAGGATCAGCGTGTTGCGCATCAAAATCCCGGCCAGTCCGATCAGGCCCAGAATGGCGTTGAAGCCAAAGGGCTGTTGGAAGATCAGCAGGGTCGGCACCACCCCGGCCAGACCGAGCGGCGCTGTCATCATCACCATGGTCATCGTCGCAAGGCTGCGAACCTGCAGGATGATGACAATCAGCGTCGCGGCAATCATCACCGGGAAGATCTTGGCCAATGCGGTATTGGCCTTGAGCGACTCCTCGATATTACCACCCATTTCAATGCGATAGCCCGCGGGAAGCGTAGCGATCAGCGGCTGCAGCGCCGTCATCACCTGCTGCGAGACCTCGGGCGGCTGCGTCGCTTCATTGATATCGGCGCGGACCGTAATCACGGGGGTGCGGTCCCGGCGTTTGAGGATCGGCTCCTCCATGCGGATTTCCGAATGCCCGATCTGATCGAGCGGCACCTGCCGGCCATCGCGGCTCATCAGCGAGAAATCCGTCAGTTTCGCCGGATCGAGGCGGCTGTCGCCCGCGCTGCGCGCCACGACCGGCACGTTGCGGATGTCTTCGCGCACCTGGGTGACGGGAATGCCGCTCAGCAGAAATTGCAGCTGTTGCCCGGCCTCGGCCGGAGAGAGATCCAGCAGGCTCAGCCGGTCCTGATCGGGGATAAAGCGCACCACCGGCGCCCGATTGCCCCAATCCCGGTTGGCCTGCCGGACGTCGGGCACGGTTTTCATCAGATCGAGCGCCTTGTCCGAGATGTCATAGAGCGTGTCAGGATCCGGCCCCAGAATGCGGAACTCGACCGGGAAGGGGGTGAAAGGGCCGAACACCAGTTGCGTGACCCGCACCGAAGCCTCGGGCGCCAACCCTTGCGAGATCGCGTCGCGCAGCCGGTGTTTCAGTTCTTCGCGTGCCTCGGCATCGGGGGTGAGCACCACCAGCTTGGCAAAGGCGGGATCCGGCAGTTCCGGCGACATGGCGAAGAAGAACCGCGGTGCGCCCTGACCGATATAGCTGGTGACGATCTTCGCCTCCGGCTGATCCTGCAGCCAGGCTTCTACCTTTTCCACGGCGGCTGTCGTCGTCTCGATGCTGGTGCCTTCCGGCATGCGCACCTCAACCAGCACTTCGGGGCGGTCCGAGGTCGGGAAGAACTGCTGTTTCACCGCGCCCATGCCGATGCCGGAGAGCACCATGGCGATCAGAACGACGGCACAGGTCATGAATTTGTGGCGCACGGTGAATTTGATCACATTGCGCAGGCGGCGGTAATTCGGCGTATCATAAATCGCGTGATGGCCGCCCGCGACCGGCTGGATCTCGGGCAGCATCTTCACGCCGAGATAGGGGGTAAAGACGACCGCAACGATCCAGGAGACGATCAGCGCGAAGCCGACCACCCAGAAGATATTGCCCGCATATTCCCCGGCGCTCGATTTGGCAAAGCCGACCGGCATTAACCCGATGATCGTCACCAGCGTGCCCGACAGCATCGGTGCCGCCGTATGGCTCCACGCATAGGCCGCTGCCGTGATGCGGTCCATGCCCTCTTCCATTTTCACCACCATCACCTCAATCGCGATGATCGCATCATCGACGAGGAGGCCGAGCGCCAGAATGAGCGCCCCGAGCGTGATCCGGTCGAAGAACCGTCCGGTTTCCAGCATGATGAGGAAAACCACCGCGAGGGTCAGCGGCACCGCGAGCGCCACGACGATGCCGACGCGCCAGCCGAGGCTGACCAGGCTGACGAAGAGCACAACGCCCAGTGCCATGGCGAATTTCAGCATGAATTCGCCAACCGCTTCGTTGATGTTGACCGCCTGATCGCTGACCTTGGTCAGCGACATGCCCAGCGGCAATCTCTGCGCGATGGCGTCTGAGCGCGCCTCAAGCGCCTTGCCAAGTTCCAGCCCGTTCCAGCCCTGCTGCATCACCGCCGCAAGCATGACGGCGGGTTCGCCTTCGTGGCGGATGATATAGGTGGGCGGATCCTGATAGCCGCGCCGAACCTCCGCGATATCCGAGAGTTTCAGCGTCCGGCCGCCGGCCATGATCGGCGTGTCGGCAATGGCCTGAAGCGTGTTATAGGCGCCGTCAAAGCGGATGAAGACCTGCGGGCCGCGGGTATCGATCGAGCCGGAAGGGGTGACGGTATTTTGCCGTTGCAGCGCGCTGGCTATATCTTGTGCCGAGACACCCAGCGTTGCCAGTTTGTCGTAGGAAAACTCGACAAAAATCTGCTCGGGCCGCTCGCCGAGAATGTTGATTTTCTTGACGCCGGGCACATGCAAAAGGTCCTGACGGATCACCTCGGCCTGCCGTGCCAGGTCGCGCATGGGCAGACCTTTGGCTTTCAGCGCATAGAGCGCGAAGCTGACATCGGAATATTCATCGTTGATGAAGGGACCAAACACCCCCTGCGGCAGGGTGCGCGCCTCATCCCCCAGCTTTTTGCGCGCCTGATAGAACTCTTCCTCCACCGCATCCGGCGGCGTGCTGTCCTTCAGCGTGACCGTCAGATAGGCAAAGCCCGGCCGCGTGGTGGTTTCAACGCGGTCGTAATATTTCAGCTCCTGAATGCGCTTCTCCAGGGGCTCGGCCACCAGATCCTGCATCTCGCGCGCCGTCGCCCCCGGCCAGGCTGCGGTGACCGTCATCGTCTTGATGGTGAAGCTCGGATCCTCGGCGCGTCCGAGCTTGGCGAACGCATAGACGCCCGCCGCTGCGAGGAGCACGAGGAAGAACAGGGTGACGGCGCGTTCGCGCACCGCCAGCGCGGAAAGATTGAACCCCATCAATAGGTCACCTCTGCCTGAACTTCTGTGCGGACTGCGGCGCCGTCCTGCAGGAGATGCGCTCCGAGGGCGACAATCTCCTGCCCCAGCGCAAGGCCGGTGACAGCGGCGGTCTCTTCCCCGAGTGCCTTGATCTGGACCGGGGCGAAATGCACCGTCGACGCGGCGCCATCCAGGGTCCAGACCCCGGTGCGGCTGCCGTCATCCAGCAGGGCCGCAATCGGGACCAGAACCTCGGACTGGCGTTCCGCATTGGTAATCGTGATCGTCACCGTCGCGCCGAGCGGCGCAGAGGCGGCATCCCCCTCAAGCACATAGCGGGCCTCATAGGTGCGGGTCTGGACATCGGCGGCGGCCGAAATCTGCCGCAGGCGGGCCGCGCCGCCCAAGCCATCGCTGCCATAGACCCGCGCCTCTGCGGTTGAGCCGAGCGCGGGCCGAATGGTTTCCGGCAGCGCGACGACCGCTTCACGCGGGCCGGACTGTGCGAGCTGAATAACCGTCTGCCCGGCAGCAACCACCTGCTCGGGCTCCCCGAGCGCCGCGACAATGGTGCCGTCTGCGCTGGCGACCAGCGTGGAATAGGTCGCCGCATTCTCCGCCACTTCCGCCTCTGCCTGCGCGGCGGAGAGCTGCGCTTGGGCAGAATCCAGCGCGGCTTTTGCTTGCTCGTAGCGTTGCGGCGATGCCGCCAGGCCGTTCTTGACCAGAATGGCGTAACGTTTTTCATCCGCGCTGGCCTGAACGACAATCGCCTGCGCGGCGGCAACCGCATTGCGCCGGGCGATCAGGGCCAGCCGCAGATCGGTGTCGTCAATGCGCATCAAAGGCTGGCCTTTGGTAACCTCTTGCCCGGCATCGACCAGCCGCTCGATGATCTTGCCCGGAACGCGAAAGCCGACATCGCTTTGAATGCGCGCCGCAATCGTTCCGGTGAAGGACCGCTCGGTTCCGGGCACGGCGGCGGTTTTTGCAACCTGGATCAGTGGAGGCACCATGCGCGAATCGGCGATGGATGCGGTGCCTTGTTCATGGCCCTGCGACATCAGCGCAAAAGCCGCGAAGCCGGAGGCAGAAAGAGCAACTGCACCAATGAGTAGAAGCCGTTTGTGCTTCATGCCCGATGATCCTCGTGAATGGGTGTGAAATCAGGTTATAGAGTTTGTGTGAAATCTATATGACTTATGGATGCCATTCGCAATCTAAAATGATGTTGCGACACCGTTCCTGCCTTCCGACCATTGGCCGTGGCGAAATTTCCCGGGCTCTGGCTGTCAATCGGCGCCGAATATTGACCCACCGACACCGCCCGCATCGACCGTGTGCGCGCAATCTTTGCTGCGCGTCGGCCTTGGGGGAAACGCACCGGCGGATGCGGCAGAGCGTCGGGATATGGGTGCGCGGATCCGCGATGTCGCCGTGGCACCCGATGGCGCGGTTTGGGTGATTGAGGTTTCCGATCCCGGCGCGCTGCGGCGTCTGGCCCCGGTGGAATGCTCCGCAACCCTGGCACCGCCTGATGCTTCGCGAAAGCTGGGGTGGGATAGCCCGGTGCCCGCAGAGAGCGCAGACCCGGGCTATCCTGTTTCGTGGTGCGGGTCCGCCCAACTGGCAACCCCGACGCGACGGTTATTTGAGCGTCACTTTGGTAATCAGATCGCCCTGCGGATCTTCTGCGCTCAGGGATTTATTGACCACAAAGACAGTACCGGCGCCGTCGGTGGTCAGGTCATTGGGAAAGGAGCCAATCCGCAGATTGGCGCGGATCTGCCCCCCGGCATCCACCCCGGTCAATGTGCCCGCACCGCGGTTGACCACCCAGACCATGCCCGCCGCCGCCTTGACGCTCAGCGCCCCGGCGCCGGTGTCGACATCGTGCAAAACCGTGTCGGTATCCGGGTCCAGGATCATGAGGTTGTCGGAATCCTGCCCGGTGACCAGCAGATGGCCGCTGGTGCTGTCAAAGGCGATCCCCGTCGCATGGATTGTGCCCGGCAGCGCGAAAACCCGGACGACCTTGCGGGTTTCGGCGTCGATCACCGCCACTTCGCTGGTTGCACGGCTGGAGACAAAAATCCGCCCGCCCGCCGTATCCTGCGCAAGGTTCATCACATAGAAGTCGCTGCCGCGAATGGTTGAGGGGATCTCGATCACCTCCTGCGGTTCCAGCGTCACCGCATCAAACACATGCACCTTCGCCGTGGCCGATGAGGTGACATAGGCCAGGCCGCGCGCCGCGTCGATCAGAACCTCGCGGGCATGGTAGACTTGGCCTTCGGGGAATTGCTTCACCAGCGACAGATCGCTCTGGCGATAAACCGCGACGGAGTTCTGCGCGGTATTCGTCACCCAGATCTGGCCGCGTGTTTCATCAAGGCCGATGCCGAAAACCGCCACCGGATCATCCGCTGTGGCAGCGCCCGCCGCCTCTGCGGCGCCGGGGGCGGGGTTGCGCAGGGCCTCGGGGAAGGCCGGCGGCGTGGTTTGCCCGATCACCTTCAGGGTCGCCGGATCCAGCTTCAGGAGCGCCGAGGCGGCGGGGCGAAAGCTGGCGGTGGTCACGAACAGCGCCGCACTGCGGGCACTATAGGCAATCTGATAGAGGCCGGGTGCCGGGGATTTGACCTGAGTGACGGTGACCATCTCCTCTCCGGTCAGCGGCACGTCGGGCGATACTTTCAGATCCACGAGGGCGGTCACCGAGGGGGCGGCGCCAAGGGCCACCACCGGATGCACCCCCAGCGCCGCATCGGCGGGCAGGGTAAAGCGGTAAGAAAGGTTGCCGTCCGCATCCGCCACCAAAGCCTCGGCGCCGGGCAGGATGCTGGTGCCGCGTTGCAATGTCAGCTGTTGGCCGGGGGCAAAGCCGGTGCCCTCCATCAACACCTCGGTGCCCGGAAAGATCGGGGTGCCGGGCGTCGCCGAAGATACGCGAAAACGCCCTGCCATGTCAGTGGGTTCGGCAAAAACCCCCTGCGCGGTTGCAGGAAGATGGGAGAGCAGCAGGGTCAGGGCGGCAAGGGCCAGCGGGGGGATACGGGTCATCGGGAATCCTTCAGGTCAGGGGTCAGCAACAATCGGTGGTCAGTAGAAATCGGTGCGCAGGCGCCCGGCGGTGCGCAATTGCGCGAGCGATCCGGGGCCAAGGCATTCCTCCAGTGCGGCCAGCGCCGCCGCGCCGGGACCCTGTCCGCCACAGGCGAGAACCGCGGCCCCCGCCGCCACAAAGCGGCGCAGCGCCTCGGCCTGCAGCGGCAGCCAGTCCGGCAGCCGCCGGGGCGGTGTGCCCCGCGAGAGCGGCAGGTCGATCCGCAGGCCGGGGCGGGGGGAAGCGGTGAGCTCGGTCAGCAAGGGCAGGGCGGCGTGGCGTTCGCCGTGGATCAGCCAGACCGGCGCGTGACCGGGCACCGCCAGATGGGCGCGCAGATGTGCCAGCACCCCGGCAAGGCCGGTGCCGGTCGCCAGCAGCAGTTTGGGCACCTCGGCGGGCAGGGGGGCAACGCCGGGATTGTCGCGCAGGGTCATCCGCAGCTGGCCGTTCAATGCCAGCCCCGTGCTCAGCCAGCCCGACGCCAGTCCGGCGTTTCCGGCAGCGTCACGGCGGTGGCGCAAGAGCAGCTCGACCGTGCCCGTTTCCGCCAGCGAGGCCACCGAATAGCTGCGCCGCTGCGGGCTGCCATCGGGGGCGGTCAGCGTCACATCGGCAATCGCGCCGGGGCGCCAGCGGGGCGCGGGCCCGAGCGGTGCCAGCAGGAGACGGCAGACGGGGGCCGTCTCTGTGGCGGGCGAGAGTGTTTCGCGCTCTATGAGCCGCCAGAGCCCCTCCGGTTCAGGATCGGTCCGGAGATCGGTCGCGGCGGCCCAACGGGCCAGATCAGCGGGAGCGCCACGGTCAACCTCGATCCGGGGGAAGATTGGCGCCGCACCGCATTCCTGGAGCCAGTCATCCACCGCGCGTCCAAAGCCGCAAAACGCCGGGTAATGGCGGTCGCCAAGCGCCAGGAGGCCATAGCGGAGGCCCTGCAAACCGGGCCGCGCGGCGGCAATGGCCCCGGCAAAGCGGCGTGCCGTGTCGGGGGCATTGCCGTCTCCGGTGGTGGCGACCAGAAACCAGGCCTGACCAACACCGGCCAGCGCGGCAGGGTCGATGCTGTCCAGAGGCTGCGCGGTGGTCCCCTTGGCGCGGGCCAGCTGTTGGGCCAGCTCAGCGGCCAGCCCCGATTGCGAGGCATAGGCGACGAGCGTGCGGGAAGCCACTGCCGGTGCGCCGTGCCGCCGGGGCCGCCAGCGGGGCAGGATCAGCCCGGCCCAGCACAGTCCGGCCCAGCTCAGGCCGGTGCCCGCCGCCAATGCCAGTCGCAGGGGGTCCACCGTCAGCGCATAGGGCATGCGGAAGTCTCCTCCTCGGGCCATCCCCAATCGGCCAATCCCCGGCTCGCACACCGCCGCATCTGCCCCGCAGCAGACACCGTCAGCAGCGCCGGAATTCCGGCACGATCGGCAAGGGCAAGCCCTTGATCGGGCGGCAGAACCATCAGCGCGCTGGCCCAGGCATCGGCCAGAGCGGCGCGCGGCAAAAACACATGCACCCCGCGCACCGGGCCGCGCACGGGCGTGCCCAGAACCGGGTCCAGACTGTGCGACCAGCTGAGCGCGGCCGTGCCGCAGCGCCGCTGCCAATCGCCCGAACCCGCCACCGCGCCGCCGTGCAGTGCCGCGAGACAGCGCGGCCCCGGCAGCCCCGGCGCGGCCTCCAGCCCGATCCACCAGGGGCGGGCATCGGGCGTCAGGCCCTGCGCCTTCACCTCGCCGCCGATCTCGACCATATGGACCGCCAGCCCGGCCCGGGTCAGCAGGTCCGAGGCGCGGTCCACCGCCCAACCCTTGGCGATGCCCCCGAAATCGAGCCAGAGCCCCCCCGGTTGCCACAGCCTGCCCTCACCGTCGAAACGCAGATGCGTGAGGCCGGAGCGGCTGCGCGCCACCGCGATCTCTGCCGCGGTCGGCGGCTGATCTGCCGGGCCAGAGGGGCCAAATCCCCACAGATCGGCCAGACGCCCCAGGGCGGGATCGAGCGCGCCTGCGCATTGCGCGGACAGGGCCATTACCTCGCGCAGCAAAGCGGCCAGCGGCGCGGGCACCGGGTGCCAGCCCGGCGCGGCATGGTTGTAGCGGCAAATGGCGCTGTCGGGTTGCCACAGGCTGAAGAGGGCAATCGTCTCGGCGCAGGCGCGCTGCACCAATGGCTCGGGGTCGGGCAGGCCCGGACAGGTCCAGAGCTGCACCTGCCAGCGCGTCCCCATCGACGCCCCTTCCGCCCGGCGCAGGACCCAGCCATCCCGGGCCCTGTGGCGCAGCGGTGCCGGATCAATCAGGACCAGATTCTCAGACATGGACGAACAGCAAAAACAGGATCAGCGGCAGTGCAAAGCCACCGGCGGTGACCGGCCATGTTGCGGGGCGCGCCTTGGCATGCAGCGCCAAAAGCGCCAGCCCGGTCAGTGCAAAGGCCACGGAGCCAAGCGCCAGAAGGTCGATCACCAGACCCCAGGCGGGGCCGGTCTCACGCCCTTTGTGCAGATCGGCGGCCAGAGCGAGCCAGCCCTGACGGGTGATTTCAAGGGTTGCGTCGCCCGTCGCCCGGTCGAGCAGCACGCTGCCGCCGCCACCGGGCCGGGGCAAATCGATCCAGATCTCGCTGTCAGAATAATCGGCCAGACGGGTCTGCATCGGCTCTCCGGCCACGCGGGTCAGCCAGCGGGCAAGATCGGCGGGCAAAACGCCGCTCCCCGTCGTTGGCGCGCCCGCCATCACCGGGAGGAGGGCGGCGGGCAGCGGCACGGACATCTGCTCTGTGCTGGCGTTTGCACGGATAACCCCCGGATGGTTCAGCAAAAACCCGGTGGCTGCAAAGAAGAGAAGGATGGAGAGGCTCGCCCCGCCGGTCAGCCAGTGCCAGAGGTGCAGCTGCTGCATCCACCAGCTGCGCGAGGCCAGCGGCCGCCCGGACAGGATCGGGTCCGCCGCCATCTCAGGGCGTCACGGTCAGACGAACGGCACCAAGCTCCGCCGTACCCGCGGCTTGCGCGCGTGCGGCCGCGCCGGTCCAGTCCAGCGGCAGATGCACCAGCTCATGCCCGCCCTTTTCGCGCGCAACTTCGAGGGCGAGCCGGTAGTTGCCGGGGGGCAGTTCGGCCAGACCGCCGGTTTCAGAGGTCAGCGTCAGGCGATGCGTGCCCGGCCCCCGGGTGGGGCCGCTGATGCCATCGGCGGGCAGGGTCATCGCCTTGCCCTCGGCCCGCCACCAACTGCGCAGGTCCTTCAGAAAGCCCGCGCCGATATTGTCGCGCAGCCGGGTGTCATACCAGACCGCCAGCGTGGTCAGGGGCGCGCCGCCCGCCGCCGGTTCAATCCAGGCGGCGAGGTAGGGACGGTAGTAGGGGGCGGTGTCGAGCTGCGGCAAGGTCAGCTCAAGCGTCAGCTCCGATGCCAGCGCGGGGGCAGCGGCCAGCCCCCCCGCCATGATCGGCAAGACCATGTGACCAAGGCGCATCCTCTGCGCCTCAGTTCGCCGGTTGCGCCGCAGCGCCGCCGGTGTCGCCGGTGTCGCCCGCCGTATCGTCACGGTCTTCGCGCTCGGGCTCCGGATCGGTGGCGTCGATCACACCGTCCTTGTTGCTGTCCAGCCGGTCAAAGGTGGAGGCGGCGACCAGTTGCTGCTCGTCCCAGGACAAGAGCCCATCGCGGTTGCGGTCGACGATGGCATGGCGGACAGACGCCTGTTTCATCGAATTCTCGTAACGCTCATCTGGTTGCTTGTTCTGGTCGGCATATTGCTGCTTCAAGCGGCCCTCGAACTCGGCCACATACTCGGCCTCATTCAAGGCGCCATCCTTGTCAGCATCCGCCTCGTCAAAGCGGGTTTTGCGAACCTGGGTATATTCCTCAAGCGTCAGGGTGCCGTCGCCATTGGCGTCATAGGCGGCGATCACGGCGGCCTTGCCATGCCCGCCCGCCACACCGGGAACGGCGGTGGCGGTGGTGTCATCACTGGCCGGGGCCGGGCTCTCTTGCGCCGTGGTCACCACCGGCAGGAGGAGAGCGAGTGTCAGGGAAATCAGGGCAGGTTTCATCGCAGGTTCCTTGTGGAGAGGGGCGTTCCCCCTCAGGTCAGATCGGAAAAAGGGGTGGCGGGGAGGGGCAGCCCCCCCCCGCCGGATCAGAACGTCTTGGCGAGGCTGAGGTTGATGCTGCGCCCGGCGGCGGCGCGGGTGGCCAGACGCGGGGTGTAGTCCTCGTCGAACAGGTTCTCGACGCGCAGGCGCATTTCGACCCCGTTCAGAGGTCCCTCGGCGGGGGTGTAGCTGACCGAGGCGCTGTGGATGAAGCTCGACGGGGTCACCGTGCTCGCCCGGTCCATCTCGAGGTTGTAGACGCCTTCCCATTTCAGGTTCAGGCCATTGTCGAACCGCTTGCCCAAGCCCAGACGCAGCTGGTCGGCGGGTTCCTGCGACCAGTAATCATTCGCGGCGCCTGCGGTCAGGTTGCTGCCCTTGACGAAATTCGCATTCAGATCGGCATAGACGCCCGAGGCCATCGAATAAGCGGCCTCGATCTCAACGCCCGAGATCTCGACATCGGTGACGCCGGAATAGGTGGTCATGTCCCAGACACGGGTCTGATAGGCGTTCAGTTTCACCGACAGCGCATCGCTTTCGGCCAGCACATCGCCCGCATTGTAGGAAAAGCCGAGCTCATGCGTGCGCGCCTTTTGCGACTGGGTCATATAGCCCACATTCGTCAGGTCATCGAGGATCGGCATGTTCTCGGAATAGGAGGCCGAAGCAAAGACCGCAAAGCCATTGTCAAAGGCATAGCGCAGCGAGGCGCCGCCCATCAGCGCATCGTTGTCATAGATGCCATAGCCATATTCGCTGCCATCAATATGCTGATCTTCATAGCGGATCGCCGGGCTGAACGTGTACCGCCCCGCCGTCATGTCATCCACGAGGAACAGCGCCTTGCGGGTGTCGAGCCCGCCGGGGGCGGAGCTGGCATCGAGGCGGTCTTTCTCGATATATTCCACGCCCGCCCGCAGTTTATGCTCGGTGCCGCCCAAGGCGAAGCGGGCGGTGTTCTTGGCCGTCAGCTTGGTCGTGACATAGGATTGATCGGCATCGAGCAGGGGATTGCCGCCGCCACTGGCCGTGGCGTTCTGGATGATCTCCTGATCGGCCTGGCTGAGCGAGACCTCGACATTCACCAGATCGCTGCCCGGCGCATAGCCATAGGTCAGGACGCTGGTTTTCGAATGGATGTCGCGGTCGACATTGCCGAAATTCGTCTCGCCGAACTGGTCATAGGGGACATCGCGTTCCGAACTTTGCGTGTCGCTGTAGCTGAAGGTCAGCGAATGCGCATTGTCCTGCCCAAAGCGGACCTTGCCCTTCAGGAGATAGGACGGCGTGTCAAAGCTGGTGTTGGCCACCGTATTGCCCGCGCCGTCGCTGTAATCGCCTTGCCGCCGGGTGGTGTAGTTGAAAAGCAGCTCAACCCGCTCGCTCGGCTGATAGGCCAGCGTGGTTGAGCTGGCAAAAGCATCGCCGTTTGAGCCATAGCTGAGCGACTGCCGCACCCGGAACCCGGGTTGGCCGCCGGTGAAATCCGAGGCATCCTTGGTGGTCATCCGCACCATGCCGCCAACCGCGCCCGAGCCATATTCAAAGGTGCCGACCGAGCCACGGATCACCTCGGCCTGTTTGTAGAGCGCGGGGTCGGTGTAAAGCTGCGTGCCGATCCGGTAGAGCTCTTCGGCCCCGGTTGCCGCGCCATCGATCTGGAACTGCACCATCTGATCGTTGCCATAGGTGCCCGACCAGGCACCAAAGCCGCGGATGTTCACAGCCGATCCACCCGGCGTCGCGCCATTCACCAGCGTCACGCCGGGCACTGAATCCAGCAGCTCGGCAACGGTAGAGGCCTGGCGTTCCTCGATTTCTTCGGAATCGACGATGGTCGACGGGGTGGCGGTCTGCGTCTGCACCGCCCGGTCGGATTGCACCGTGATCGCCTGAAGAACGATCGGCTGATCCGCGGTCTGGCCCCAAAGGGCCGTGGGTATAAGCAACGCGGCGCTGCCCAGAAGCAACGCGCGCATGGAGGCCACTCCAGCCATGCGAAAAGTCCTTGTATAGGATTGACGCGCCCGGAAAGAACCGCGCCGCAATCCGGAATGTGAAGGGGAGTGCTGGGGGCCAAAGCTGGTACCGGGCTGGCGGCTGTTTAGGGCGACCACGGTCGCGAGTCAATCCTGATTTAATTAGTAAGAATTAAATCTGACGCTTCTGCTGCAAAGCTCTTGGCTGAAGCCTGATGCAATTTTCGCTCAAAGTTACAAAGTCGCCAGCCGGGACCCTCGTGCGGGATGATCAGATGGGCATCCGCATCGGTAATGCTTTGAACGGTATAGCCAACATGCCCGCTGTGCTGCGCGCGGGTTGCCATGGCGCGGGCATCAGGGTCGGAGAGGGATATCTGGCCGTCTGGCGTATCGCCCAAGGCCTATCCCATCGTCAGAAGGCGTTCGATCTCGCGCCGGATGCGGTGATCGCGGCCCGTCAGGCGGGCGGCCCGTTCGGTTCGCGCTTCACCTGTTTCCTGACGGTCGATGCGTTCGGGATCCTCGATATAGCGCCCGACTTCCACCTCCGGATGTGCCGGGCGGCTCGCGGTTTTGCCCTTGCTGAAGGTAGGGTCCCGACTGTTGACCGCTTTGAACTTGCTGCCATCGACGGCGACCGTGTCCCCCTTAAGCTCGCCAATCCGGCGTCACAGCTCAACGGATTGCGCGCGGACCCGGCGGATGGCGCTGCCATTATCGCGCGGGAAGTCCGCGATGGTCCTGTGATCCGGAACCAGTCACTCAGGGAAGGTGTGGTCTGATCCCGGCTGGCAGCCGATCTTGCAGAACGACCGCTCCAAGCTTCGCCATCTCTCACCGCTCGCGGCCGACTGCTTTGGGCCGGTCAGGTCGATATGGCCGCGCTGGCCGCAAGAAAGCCCCGCCGCACGCCGCAAAGCAACGTCGGGCAAACTGCTGCTCTTGGCGACAGGTGCTGCGAACGGCAGTTGGCATAGAGGCGACGGCAGTACTGTTCTGGCCGGGTGGCATCGGTCAGAGTTTTCAGACGCTCTCGTCGTTCACCGTGCGGCCTGCCGGACGCGTTTCTTTGGGGCGCGCTTGGTCCCCGCGCCATCGCGGTTGGCCTTCGGCTTCACGCCGCGCATCATCTTCGCGGCCAGCCCTGGGACCCGCTCGGCCGCCTGGCCCATCACTGCGACATCGTCGAAACCGGCAATGAGAGCTGGCGCTTCAAGACCCGCGAATGACCAAGACCCCGCTGACCCGATATGGCTGCGCTGTGTGAGGGCGACATCGCATCGGGCCAGCTCCCCAAGCGCTCCAAAGGCCCGCCTGTTGTGAAATGCGCATGCGCAAAGCCGCTTGGCCGAGGCAGCCCCGTCGCGGAGGTTTGGAGCCTACGCCAGAGGTGCTGTCGATTTTCGCGGAATCAGGCTTGGCGTGATCCGGCGGATTTCCTGCGAGTGCTCGTCGTCAAACAACAGGTGCAGCGCCACCTCGGCGATCCGGTCGAACGGGACCCGGACGGTGGTCAGAGGTACCGGCAGGCGGCTGACGATCGGAATGTCGTTATACCCCACCAGAGAAATATCGCCCGGCACCGAGAGGCCCGCCTGCGCAATCGCTGACATGCTGCCAATTGCCGTATTGTCGTTGATCGCAAAGATGGCGGTCGGCGGCTGATCGAGTGCCAGCAATTCCCGCGCAGCGGTTTCGCCGGATTCGATGCTGAAGGTGGAAGCAACGATATAGCGGGGATCTTCGGCAATGCCGGCTTCGGTCAGGGCCTGGCGGTAGCCGTCCAACCGGCCCCGCGAGCTGCTGGCATAGACCGGCCCTGCGATGATGCCGATACGCCGGTGACCAAGGTCCAGCAGATGCCGCGTCGCGAGATAGCCGCCCAGCTGGTCATCCCCGACCGAGGCCGCGCTGCTGCCATTGTGCCGCAGCGCATGCACAATCGGCACGCCGCGTGCCCGCAGCTCTTCGGCGAACGGGTCATCCTCGCGCGCGGTCGTCATCACCAGCCCGTCCACGCCCCGGCGGATCAGCGCCTCTGCCGCCTTGCGGCTGGCCTCCGGGTTGTCATCGGTGGTGGCCACGATGGCAAAGCGCCCCTGTTGGGCCGCGGCCAGCGAGATGGCCTCATAGAACATCGCCATCACCGTATCGGTCAGTCGCGGCACGATGACGCCGATCATCCCTGTAGAGCCGCGCCGCAGATTGGCGGCGGAAAGATCCCGGATATAGCCCAGCCTGCGCGCGACCTCCTGCACCCGGCGCAGCTTGGGCGAATCTGCCTGCGGCAACCGCTCATCCAGCATCCGCGAGACGGTGGATTTCGAAACACCGGCTTCGCGGGCCACATCGTGGAGGGTCACCTTACCCCTTGATCTTGCCTCGATTTCGTCCTCGGCCATGTGTTCCTCTGCGGTGCAATTCCGGCTTTCTCTCAAACTAGCACTTGACAGAAGCAAGGTGCAATGTATTTTTGGGAACGATCTCGGGAACGTTCCCAAATAGACGGAAGCCGCCCGGGCCGACCACGTCAAAATCGAATCTGGAGGAAATTTTATGCAACCCATGGACCTTCGCGGCCTCAACCCGGCTCCCGTCACCGCGTTCAAGAAGGATGGCTCGCTGGACATCGACGCCAACGTCCGCATCGCGAAATGGCTGGCCAGTTTTCCCGATGTGAAATCGATGGTGATCCTTGGCCATGCGGGCGAGGGGACCTTCCTCACCGCGGATGAGCGTCTGGAACTGATCCGCGCCTATAAGGATGCGGTGGATCTGCCGATCATCGCGGGCATCACCGGCGAAGGTACCAAGGTTGCAGCCGAAGAAGCCAAACGGTCGCTGGATGCAGGCGCCACCGGCGCGCTCGTCTATCCTAACCATGGCTGGCTGCGTTTTGGCTTTCAGAAGGGCGCACCGCAGGACCGCTACAAGGCGATCTATGAAGAGGGCGGCCTGCAAACCATCCTGTTCCAATACCCGGATGCGACCAAGGCCTCCTATGACCTCGACACCCAGCTCGAGATTGCCGCCCAGCCGGGCTGTGTCGCCACCAAGAACGGCGTGCGCAACATGAAGCGTTGGTATGTCGAGATCCCCGAGCTGAAAAAGGCGCAGCCGGATCTGCAAATCCTGTCCTGCCACGACGAATGGCTGCTGCCGACCATGTTCGATGTCGACGGCCTGCTGGTCGGCTATGGCAATATCGCGCCGGAGCTGCTGATCGACCTGATCAAGGCCGGTAAGGCGCAGGATTATCCGACCGCCCGCAAGGTGTTTGAACAACTTCTGCCGGTGACCCGCGCGGTCTATCACCGCGGCTCGCATATGGAGGGCACCGTCGCGCTCAAGATCGGTCTGCGTCACCGTGGCCTGCTGGACAACGCCACCATCCGCGAGCCGCTGAAAGATCTGGGCACCGCTGCCGAGCGCGAGATCGAAGCGGCCTTTGATGCCGCCGGTATCGGCCGCGTCAGCCTGGCGATGGCCGCCGAATAAAAACCGCCGCAAAGGCGATGAAAAGGTGATTGCCCCCGGCGCAAACCCGGGGGCATCCTGAACTCAGGGAGGAAACCATGTTCAATTTCACGCTTACGCGTCTGCGTCTGGCCGCCACCGCGGGCCTCGCAGCCACGATCCTTGCAACCTCGGTTGCCGCTCAGGAGGTCCGCATCGGCGCCATGCGCGAGGGCTCGTCCTGGTATGTCTTTGCCGCGACGCTCGAACAGATGATCGAGCCGATCCTCGGTGCCAACAGCGTTGAAATCATCGCGCGGGGCGGCGGTATTGCAAACCCGATGGTGGTGCAGGGGGGCAAGGCGGAGGTCGCGCTTTCCAACGTTGCCTCTGCCGTCTGGGCGCAAAAGGGCGATGATGTGTACGAGGGTATGAAAGCCCCCGATATCCGTGCTCTGGTCGGCGGGCTGAACGACGTTTACGTCGGTGTCATGGCGCGCAAGGCCTTTACCGATCAGATGGGCACCACCGATCTCGCGGCGATCATGGCCTCGGGCAAGCCGGTGCGCGTGCTGATCAAGCCGGTTGGTTCCTCTGCCGTGCCGGTCGCGCAGATGATCTTTGAAGGGCTTGGCACGTCGATCGATCAGATCAAGGCCAATCGCGGCGAGATCATCCAAGTCGATACCGACCAGATCGCCGACCAGATGCGCAACGGCAATGCCGACATCTACATCGACACGATGATCAAGGGTCATCCCACCATCACCGAAGTGGCATTGACCGTCGATGTGGTGTTCCTCGACATTCCGCCCGCGGCCATGACCGTGCTGGAAGAGAACGGTCTGACCCCCGGATCCTACGGGCCCGAGTGGTTCAAGGGCCAGACGGCGGAAAACCTCGGTGCCAATCTTGGCACCGTGCTGATCGCCAACGCGTCGCTGGATGATGAAACCGCCTATCTGATCACCAAGACGATCATCGAGAATGCCGATGTGCTCAAGGTCTCGCATGGGGCCTGGTCGCAATTCGACCCGAAGAAAGCGATGCTGCCCACGAATGTCGGCATCGAGCTGCACCCCGGCGCGCTGCGCTACTACCGTGAAGCTGGCCTGATGTGACCCGATGGGCGCGGCTGACCGAGTGCAGCCGCGCCCTTTCCCGCCATCGCACCGCCGCGCCACAACGGAGTAGATCATGTCCGCCCTCGCATCCCCTCCCGCCGATCAGACGCCGACGCCCAAGGGGCGCGCGCTGACACATACCGCCGCCTTTCTCATCGGCATTGGCCTGATCGCCTTTCAGATCTGGCTGCTCTATGCCCCGCAACAGCCGCTGCTGGAGCGCCCCGTGCATCTGAGTGCCGCGCTGGTGCTGCTGTTCCTGTATAAACCGCTGACCACGCCGTCCCTGCCGCGCGCGCTGCGCATCGCCATTGACGCGGCGCTCATCCTCGGCGCCATTGCGGTGCTGGGCTATTACGTCACCGGCTTTGACCGGCTGACGACGCGCATGGAAAACGTCTCGCCCATTTTCAGCATCGACATCTTCTTTGCGGCGCTGCTGGTGTTCTTGCTGCTTGAGGGCGCGCGCCGGGCGGTGGGTTGGGTGCTGGTCTGGGTGCTCCTGGTCTTTATCGCCTATGCCTTCTGGGGAAATATTCTGCCGGGCTGGCTGCAGTTCCGCGGCTTTGGGGTTGAGGCCGCCACCGAGATTGCCGCAATGACCACCTCGGGCGTGCTGGGCATCACCACCGCCACCTCTGTCAGCTTCATTTTCTACTTTGTTCTCTTCGGCGCCTTTTATGCTGCTGTGGGCGGTGGTCAGCTGTTCATCGATCTTGCGATCCGCGCGGCGGGCCGTGCCACCGGCGGCACCGCCAAGGCGGCGATCATCGGCTCGTCGCTGATGGGCTCGATCTCCGGCTCTGCCGTGGCGAATGTCGTCTCCACCGGGGTCTTCACCATTCCTCTGATGAAGCGCACCGGCGTTCCCGCCCACCGCGCGGCGGGGATCGAGGCGATTGCCTCGACCGGAGGCCAGATCATGCCGCCGATCATGGGGGTTGCGGCCTTCATCATGGCCGAACTTCTGGGTGTGCCCTATTCGCAGATCGCGCTTGCGGGCCTGATCCCGGCCGTCGCCTTTTATCTGGCACTGCTCCTTGTCGTCGATCTGATGGCGCGGCGCGACGGGGTGCGGCCCTTGACCGCTGCCGAAGTCGCCGAAACGCCCGCCATCCTGCCGCGTCTGCATCTGATCCTGCCGCCGCTCTTGCTGATCGGCCTGCTGATCGGCGGCTATTCGGCCTCCTATGCGGCGGTTCTGGCCTCGGTCGCCTGCCTCGCGGTGCCGTTCCTGCGCCGCAATACCTGGATCGGGAAGAAAGAAGTGCTCGAAGCCCTGCGCGAAGCCCCCCGGCAGGTCTCAGAGGTCGCTGTGCCGATTGCCGCCATTGGCATCGTCATTGCCGTCGCGGTGCAGTCCAATCTGGCGCTGAAATTCGCGGGTTCACTGCTGTCGCTGTCCGAAGGCTCGATCTATCTCTCGCTGATGCTCGCGATGGTGGGCTGCATCGTCATGGGCATGGGTCTGCCGACGGTGGCGGCCTATATCATCGGCGCCGTGCTTTTCGTCCCGGCGATCCAAAAGCTGGGCATTGCGCCGCTGCCCGCGCATTTCTTCATCTTTTACTACTGCGTGCTGTCGATGGTGACACCGCCGGTGGCGCTGGCATCCTTTGCGGCGGCGGCGGTGGGGCAGGCCTCGACCGTGCGCACCAGCCTCTCCGCCTTTGGCCTCAGCCTGGTCGCCTTTTTCGTGCCCTTCGCCTTTGTCTTTGATCCGGGTGTTCTGGCGCAGGGCAGCCTGACGCAGATCGGGTTCAGCGCGATCTCGCTGCTGGTGTCGACAGCGCTCTGGGCGGTTGCCTTTGGCGGTTGGGCAGGCAGACCTCTCGGCTGGGGCACAAGGCTGCCCATCGGCGCGGCGGGGCTGGTGGCGGTGATCGCGCCCTCCGGAAGCCTGCCCTGGCTTGTGGCACTGGGCGCGGGCTGGGCCATGGTCCTCACCGTCGCGCTGCTGGCGCGGCGGGTGGCAGGGGACGCAGGCACCCTCGTCTCGAAACCGGCGGAATGACCATGACGGCACGGTTCCATCCTTCGCAATCGCGTCTGATCTCCCAGAGTGACGCGGTCAGCCTCCGGCAGGTGACGGATCATCCCTCGATCCACCATCATCCGTTCTTCTTCGTCGATGCCTGGGATGCGGCGATGCGTTTTTTGCTGCTGATCTCGCACCGCACCGGCGCGCCGCAGATCTACATCGAACCAGAGGCGGGGGCCGACCTCGTGCAGCTGACCGATGAGGCGGCCCTCGCGGAATGGTCGGTGATCCCGGCCAAGGACGGGCGCTGGATCTATTACGTCGCCGGGCAAGAGGGCAAGCGCGTCTCGCCGCAGACGGGAGAGGTCGAAACCCTCGTGCATTTCGACAGCGCGCAGATGCGCGAGGCGGGGATGGTCGGCGCGGCGATGGGCACCACCGCGCTCTCCTCCAACGGGCGCTATTGGGCGGTGCCGGTGAAATCGGGGGCGGTCAGCCGGTTCTGGCTGATCGACACCGAGGCGCAGACGGCCGGGGTGTTTCTGGAGGCGCCGACCATCGGCCATCCGCAATTCTGCCCGGATGACGATGATCTGATCCTCTATGCCGGTCCGATGACAGACCGGGTCTGGGTGACGGACCGGGCAGGGCAGGCGCGGCGTATCCACCAGCGCGCGCACAAGATGCAATGGATCACGCATGAGGTGTGGCGGCCGGGGCATCGCTCCGTTCTCTTTGTCGATTGGCCAAAGGGTCTGGGTGAGATCGTGGTGGAAACCGGTGAGGTTCGCCAGATCACCGACTTTCCCGTGTGGCACGGGGCGCCCGATGCCGGGGGACAGCGTCTGGTCTGTGACACCAATTTTCCTGACCGGGGCCTGCATCTCCTCGATCTGGAAGGAACGGCCCCCGCCCGTTTTCTGACCGAGCCCAAGGCCAGTTCGCAGGGGGCACATTGGGCGCATCCCTTTCCCTACAACGATGGTCCGGTGTCAGTTCACGCGCCCCAGCACACCCATCCACACCCACGGTTTTCGCCGGATGGGAGACAGGTGATTTTCACCTCGGACGCAGGGGGCTTTGCGCAGGTCTTTGTGATGACCTTCGCCTGACCGCAAGGGGTGGTGCCGCAAAAGAGCATCTAACACGCGACACGCGCCCTTGGCGACTGAACCAGCTCGTGCAACTTTGCCTCATTGCGCCGATCGTTCTATGTTGTTGAAGGAAATAGGTTTTGGTAGCAACTGTATTTCGCAGGCGGGCTGATTGGTCCATGTAAGACGAGATTTGCAAATTCCGTTTGCGATTGTGACGCGTTTTCGAGCAACTGCCGTGATGACACCCTTATGTGGTTTTCCGGTGGCGCGAAGGCGGTCAGCAAAGACCTTCAAGACTGGGTTGTGATGGCTGGCAACAAGGGCTGCCTGGAACATGACGTGTCGCAGCTGGCGCCGTCCTCCTCCAATGACGCGCGTGCCGCGCATGGCGCCGCTGTCATGTGCGATTGGGGCCAGACCCACGAGCGCGGCAGCCTGCTCACCCGAGAGTTGACCAAGTTCGGGCATCATGAGCTGCTGCCGGTTTCGTGGACAGCAGGTTAAGCTAGCATATCGCGGGCCTCGAACTCCATCGGGCTGAGGTA